>JACZSS010000574.1 GCA_022574115.1 Candidatus Heimdallarchaeota archaeon
CTAAACTGTCTAAGATGCCAGCTAATGAAACTTTTATTCCAAGATTTCTTCTTTCGGGTAACTTGAACCCGGTGATGGTATCGTTCTGATTGATCAAAACGAATAAAAAGATTACTGATGCCAATCGTGCAAAAACAAGTGGAAGGAAAACACTTCTGCTTGCTGATTTATCAATTAAAACAAAAAATAACCCAAAGCCAACCCCTGAGATGATTGGATATTTTATGATTTCCAAACTGATTGCGACGTTTGATCGATCGACTGATAACAAAATTATTGCAAAAAGCGCTAGACCGACACCCATAATCTGGACTACTTCAAGGGCTCCCTCGACAAAGTAACTTACAGCAATTGGAATTGCGGATGAAACGAGTGCCGATATCGGTGCAGCAATTCCCATTTTTTGGATGGCTAGGCTATGATATAGGAATAATATACCAATTCCTCCGAATAATCCTGCCACTAACGACCATCCAATCGAATCAACTGAGATAGATTCTGAAGTGATCAATACGAGGACAGTTAAAACTGAGATGCCAACCAGTTGAGATTGAAATACGACAACTAAGGGATTCATACTTTTTGCGGCCATCCCACCACTAAAGTCCCCAGCCCCCCATGTTAGGGCTGCAAACAATCCATAAATGATGGTTAAACTAATAAACTCCAAGATTTCAACTGATGATCGGGGCTATTTGAAACTTCGAGTATTGGAAATAGGAAAACCGTACTAATTAAAATCCAACCGGAGTAAATCAAACTTAACAGTCTTTCATATTTTTCAAGACAAGTGAGTTATGTATTTGACAACCTTGAGAAACTACTTTAGCTTGGGCAATAGTAATTGATGAAAAGTCATGTACTATGGCAACAATGGGGAACATCAGCTTACAACCTGTGCACATGCAAGCCATCACGTCTTTGAAAACAACTTGCTTGAAACCTGACATTACCCCATTTTTTTCCTCAGTTAGCTCGAAAAACTCCGGTACTGTTTGTCCTGTGTTAGTGACTACGGGATTGCCATTCACAGTTATATATACGTGTTTAAACTATATAGGCTTTGTAGAATAACTGTCCTCATTAGTTAATTCTGCATATTTGAGGGGTTTTAAGGAAATTTATTTTGGCCTCTACTATCATATTCCTAGTTGTCTTTGGATGTATTGAGATTTTGGCAAGGGAAGCGATTTGGAAGCTAGGTAAGTTTGACTTATTGATCCAACAGCAATATCGGGATCTTGCGATAAATTGTATCGAAGATAATTAACCCCAGCTGCATGGTCTCCAGTGGCAAAATACCGAAACGCCATGAAGAAAGTCCCCGGTAACACAATCACTATAGCAAAAACAATGATAATGAAGAAAATCAAAATTCCGTCAAGTTGACTCGGTGTTTCTGCCAGAAGGTCAAACACTAAAATTGTAAGGTTGGTTATGGCGGAAACCCCTATAAAGAGACTAAAATAACCGTTAAACATAGAACCCAGGTCCTCCACACTAGATATCTCCTTTTTGGAACCATCACTCTCATCAGTCTTCCAAGTTGCTCTTTTAATTTCAGCATCCTTTAGAACCCAAATCAAGGGTAAAATTATCGACAAGGTTAGAGGAATGAGGATCAGAATAGCAAATCCAAAATCCGGACTCTGCAATCGCTCAACGAATTTTTCCAAAAACAACTTTGTGGTAACCTTTTCGTCCATCGCTGGCTCAACTTCACTCAGGAAACTTCCAAAAACTGATGCGATAATCGAAACTGGAAGTAAAATTAGGGTTATTAATCTCCCACCTCTAAAAATCTCAAAAAATCCAAAATTATGATGCATGTAAAGTTCACTCGAATTTTCCTCCAAAAAGTAATCTCCTGAAAATATCGGAATCGAGCTCAAGGTAGAATGACTAATTGTTTCGACCAATGTCTGTGCCATTTTTGTAGTTACAATTCTTGTTATTCTGCGTTTCCTTAAACTCATCAGAATTATATATGGAATTATCGCTATCAATCCGTACCCTAGGGTTATAGCACCCGCATTGATTATTACCCTTCTAAGCCCAGGACTATCAACTGTAACCCTAGCCAATGTTTGAAGAATTATTATGAAGCCGACTGGAATGATTATAATAGTGAAATATGCTGTAATCTTTGCAATTCTGTTGGGGGGATAGAAATGGAAATATGAATCGTTTTCCACATATCCGTATTCTTCACTCATGATTTGCTTGTCTTTCTTTCTCCTTTCAATGGAATCCGTATCGGTTATCCATAAGTTACCCGAAGCAAAATATTCACCTCGGGGTAAAAATGCAAGAATGAAAAGCAATGACAAAAATTGTTTTCTTTTGTAGAAAATAAATATTGGCGGAATTATTAGATAGAAGCTTATGAATACCAATCCAACAATTCCTAAAATTAGAAAACCAGTTGAAAGTGTATCTGCAAGTGCAATAAAACAAATTGCAAATCAGAAACGCTCATCCAAACTTACAAAGTATTGGCGTTACATTAAACTAATTAGAGATAATTTTCCAGACTTGAAAACAAATCAGATCAGAACACAACTAAAACAAAGATCACAAGGACTCAAATCAAACATTCCTGATGCAATATGGCAGAATCCCTCTGGATAACTGATACTAATGACCTCTCAAAAATTCTGGTAAAACATCAGGACAGAAATGAGGCTAAATCAGACTTACGCACAGTTTACGCTCTAGACACTGAGACAGATGAGAATGGCAATGTGACGATATTGGCTGATTCTGAGGGTAATTACC
>JACZSS010000034.1 GCA_022574115.1 Candidatus Heimdallarchaeota archaeon
AAATTTCTTGTCCGGAGAAGAAACTTGAGCTGTATTTGGGATAAACATCTGGTTTATTTGGTTAGGTGAATAATCGCGAGTTGTAGGTTTCGTTACTTCAAATTTAAACAAATATCCGTGGTGGTATAATCGATCGAATTCGCGATTTAATTCCGAAATGTCATCCAAATCCGTATTGGCCAAATGGTTCATCAAATTTGCTTGATTAATCGATTTATTATTGAAGAGTGATAGTTCAAGTAAATCGAGAGCTCGAGAATCAAAATTGTCGAAATCATGATGTTGGACAGAATCAGTCAACATTACATATTTTTTTCCGCTGTTATCCAATCGGGTGATCTTATCGTTACGGCGATACAATTTAAGCACACCTATTACCTCTTCTCGGTTGAATCCGAGGTTATTTAATTGATTTACCAATTTAAGCTCCTCTGTGCCGAACGCCGTTAATCGCATTATCATCGAATCTAAATAGGTTTGGGAATAAATTCCAAAGTAGGATACCAAAGTTGACATTGGTACTCCTCGAGATGGGGTGGAATATTGACGGGGAATTTCTTGACGTAGATTTGAATAATCATTTTTCAAGATCTTTGTTAAGTCGTCTTTACCAGTGTTTGGATCCAGCGCTGTGCTAGCCACATCCAATGTTGAACATAATAAAGATTTTGATTTATTTAGCAAATTTTACCACACTATAATTTGATTGAGTATATAATTACAGTCACTATTTTATTTAATCTATTTATATAACATGTCAGATATTATAGAATATAGACCAAAACACAAAAAATAAACAACAATTTATCACGATGATCCCCTAATTCAGCTAACTAACGAATCGATCTTTGATTTTTTCACTTATTTCATTGAGTGTAGACATCTTAGTGCCTGTTTTTCGCTTCAGTTTCTATCCAGCACAATAAGGACTTTGTCTGTATTGATTGATGTGAGATTTAGTTTTGGGACATCAACTATATTTTTAACAGGTATGTAATATTTACTTTTGTAGCCGTATACAGGAACCCTAACTCTCAATGTCTTTGAATCTATGATCATAGCCTTCTTTAAGTTATATATATCCAGTTTTTTCGATTTTTCTGGTAATTGAGGAAGTATTATTTCCTTGATCACTTCTATCTTCTTGCAATATTTTTCGCTACGAACTAATAGTTTCTTGTTTTGTTCAGCTTCTAATTGAGTTAAACTTATTAGATTTGGAATGAATTATTTGTAGATTTGATCACTATCGACTTGTGTTATCGTCGGTGATCTTTCGCAAAAGTAAATTCTGCAATAAAGCTAAACGATTGATTGATCTCGCCTGCGATGATTATTCTATTTTGTATCGTTTGATCGGTGAATTATCATTTGGTCAAGGTCTAGATCTTCCTGATTAACAACCGACTCAATTTGCAACAATAGTTTTGAATCGAGCGCCCCTTCATGACCTGGTGGAAGGTTTTCAAACCAAACAATTACCAAATCAATTTCTCCAGGGAGCAAAGGATTTTGTTGTGTTCCAATACCGGAGGAACTGGGAGATTTCGGGGGTTTAGTTGGGGCAGCCTCTTCCCAGGCAACATGTTTCAGGATGTATTGATTCTTGGTTGGTGCCAAACGCATTTTTCCTCTTACATAGTCATACAAACCCATACTTGCATCTAGCTGTATTGTCTGAACTCTCCATTCAGTTTCATACGAGAAAACAACTGCTGCTGACTTCAGGATGATTCCTTTTTCTTGAAAATCGAAATGAATTGGCTTAACGAATTGGAAGGTAGCTCTTAACTGTTCAGTGACGTCCGGATTCATCCGTGCGACCAGAGTAGCGCGATGTGCCAACCACGCATCAAGTGACAGCCCCTTATAACGCAGTTCGTTATGCTTCATTGATAGTTGGCTTCCCCCAGAAATCTTGTCGTAACCATAAGAAAATTGCAAATCCTTGAATCGAATCGTCCTCAAATAGATTTCTTGTTCAATTATAATTTTAACCGCATCATCATCCTTACGGAGGATAGAAATCAGACCAATTCCTTTCCGCTTTGCCTTGCTAAGAGCGCCTCTGGTAAACCCAGAATCACTACAGATAATTGCTACTTGTGCGCCAAGATCAAAGCGTTTTGAATCTAAGGCATCAATGTATGCTCGTCCGACCCTGCCTGAAGATTTAACATTAAAATGCTTGCATTCAATTACAGCTAAATAGTCTTTACCATCAATTTGGCCCCGAACTGACACATCCATATCTAAACGTCCGTCAGGCCCTTGCACCCACTCTCCTTCTACTACATTTGCACCTGGATCAAATGCCCGAGCTACTTCTGCTACCAGCAGTTGATAAAGTTTCCCAGTATTTTTTTTCAGTTAATTCACCAGTTTTATATCGATCCGTCGAAATATCGATTCTCTTATTTTATGTTTAGCGTTTATATAAGCTATCGATAGGTGAGGATAGATCAGCACTTTAGAAATACTCTGTTACATCCGCATAGCCGTTCATTGTATCATCCCAATCTATGTCAAATGACTCGAAAATCGGCTTAAAGGCGTTTTCCAATGCCTCAACATAATGTTTCGTATCCACTTCACCTAAATTCTTGACCTTGGCAACCTCCTTGATGGTACAGAAAATATCTGTCCCTGACGGAAGAAAATAGAACTTGCTGGTTCTCGTGGTATATCTGAATTTCTTTACTTTAACCGTCAACCACTGCGATCCTTGGCCAATATCAGTATGTTTGTTATCCCTTAAATTCTGTACCGCAATCTGGACGGCTTGCGAATTGGTCTGATAATCCTTGAATGGTTTCTTCATGGAAGTCAGCTGGGCCAGATCATCCAGTGAAATGCTACTTTCTTTGATCTCCAAGACCCGCCGTTGTAACAGGTTAACCATGGTCTTTTTTGCGTTTTCCAATTCGTCTGGTGATGATACTTCAGACAGCATTGAAGTTATGGCATCATAGGTGGTTCGGATGAATCTTGCCGTGTTTGACTTCTTGACTTGCAACCCCTTGGTGATGATCTTACCGTCTGTTGTTATCCCGAAATAATTCTTCTTGCGGTTGGATAATACCAGAAAACGAAAATGATAATCCACCCCTAACTCGATCCCCAGATGAACCATTGACCAGATCCGCAACTTCATCTCCTGCTCCTTGGTCATATTATGCAAAAAGATTGAATCAGTGTCCCCCGCAAGCACCTTGATCCCCATGGCTTCTGCCTGTTCCTGAGCCCCGCGTAAGGCATGTCTGGCATAGGCGGTAGTTGATTCTGCTACCGGTGGGCAGTGTGAGACAAATTTCTTGTTCCCAAACACCCCGTAGGAGGCATTGATCAGCACTTTCAATGCTGCTTGAATAGTGTTGGCTAGCGTTGCTACCTGTTGATCGTCACTCTTGGTCAGTGGTTTAAACCATCTCACTCGTACTTCTCTTACGTATCCAACCAAGGATGACATGATTCCCGGAGAAATCTCACACACCCAATGCTTCAGACCCGGAACAATATTACTTCTACACGATACGTGGTCGCACTTCATGGTTTCATATGATAATTTGTATTTCTCAATGACTGATGGATACAATGAGGTATAATCCATCACCGCCACATTCCACCATGTTCCGGGAACGGGATCCAGCACGATTGCTCCCTGGTATTGTTTGCCACCACTTGCTGCAACACTCTGATACCCTCCCTTTTTCTGGATGATCTCGGAAGATTTTGGCAATAATACCTTTTGTTTTCGATGTTCGAATGCAATCCAGTTCAGGATCCAAGATGAAATCGTGCCTCGATTGATGAAGCTCATGGTTCCTTTGATGATCCGCATCAGTGTAAAAATCAGGTGCATCGTCAGATGATTGGAAAATGCCGTCAGATCGTAGGTGATCTTGGCGTCCTGCACATTGTAACTAATCATTTGGACCAGTGACATCTCATCAAACCACAGATCATGCTCGATTTTCTTTGTCCCCAGCAATGCATCGGCAATAGCATCTAGTGAATTCCTAGAGTATTTACCACCAAAGGCATACAATCTGATGGCACCCTTCTGGAAGAATTTGAAGAGATCAAAATGGATTGAGTTCTGAAAATGATATTCCTTTAGCTCACCCCGGTAATGTCACTCAAAGATAGGCGGTTCCAATCCCAAATCAAGTGCCCGTTGTCTGAGATACTTCAAGTCAAAACCATCCCCGTTAAAACTTATGATCATTGGATACTTGATAAGATCGTCAAACAGTGTCTGGAGTAGGTCTCGTTCATCCAAAAACGCCTTGATCTGCGGTCGGTACCCCAAGACATCTTCTACCTCTGCCAGTTCAGCTTCACTGGGAGTCAAGCTCAGTACGTACTGCACTGCTTGTTTGCGATAGTCATAGGTTGCTACCGCATGTACTTGGAATTCGGCTTTTTCGGGCACAGGAAAAACATCTCTGGGTGATCGAACTTCGATATCGAATGCGACTCGGGGAAGATTGACCATCTCTTGAGTTAACAGTGGAATATTTTCTTTGGCTAAATCAAGAATAGATGCGTGTTCTCCCAGTAAGCGCTCCTCGATCTCAATCAACTGGGACGACTCATGGCCATAATCATAATTAGCAATCACAGTATCGTGAATACTCACCCAAGTGCCTGGGGTAATTTGTTGCTCCTGAAAGTAATCCAATATGTAATTCACAGATTGTTCTGCAACATGACGTTGAGCCTGTTTATCCGCTTGTCTATTTCTGCGGATACCAACCACATCAACTCCAACTTGGGATATCAGCTCGGTCTCACCTGAAATCAAATTCTTGAGCCGGTATTTTGTAACCTTTGAGCTTATTTTTGTGGTATCCAGATCAAATCGATAGCGTATTCTTGATTTGAAACTCTTGTCTAATCACTTCACAAGCGAATTGGACGTTGGATCAAAAAGAATAACATAAAACCCTATGTCCCAACTGTCATAATAACCATCGAGTATAATCCCTTTATCGAGGCTTTGAATCCGCCCAATGCCATCCCAACAATCATGGATGGTATTTATCTTACGCTCCTTTCGAGGTCTGATATCTACCTCAAAACTGGATAGACCGCTTGTCTTAGGCTTTGATAGTTTACTGGCCAATGTCTCACCAGTTCACTTTGCTAAGTGGCTGTGGCTGGGAAGCTTCGGAAATGGTCTCCACCTCAACATCATTTGTAGGTGAATACAGCTGATTAATACGACTTCATGTCTCTTTCAATAAGTGGAGTACTGCTTTAAAGTAAACAGTATTTTTGAGATCATTGAGTTTGTCTTAACTATAACTATTCTTTTAATTAAATAGTAATTTTCTAATTTAACCAGCTTTTAACTATAGGGAATTATTAATTGAAACCGTTGAAACTAGCGAATTCGTTGAAATGTGTATTGTATTCATAATACGCAATTAGATCGATCGATCGGGTGCTTAAATCCGAGCAGCCGTACAATGCTAGCGTTCCCAAACATGAAAGTCTTCTGACTTTCGAAGCAACATCGGATGTTCATCGATTTCTGTATTCATTCAGACCCACAACTAATTATCATTGTCTTTTACTTCTTTGGGATTGGTATTTAATATTCAGAAAGGTTATACTAATAAACCCAAAGATCATGTTTGAGATCATAATCGAGGTAATCTCGTCATCCGAATTTTGACTGCTATAATCCTGAAGAGTTCGCAAATGCTCGCCCATGTAGACATGTGTGGTTTCGTCATAGTCTACAATTCGATATTCTGAAGTACGATCAGCCAGCTGCTCTTCGGGCTTATCATGTTGACTCGCAAAGTACTTATAGAGCAACAACCCAGAAGACATCTCTACTTGAAGGCTGTGAGACCCTCTTTCTTCGTCACTTTCATCATAAGTTTCAATCTTCCTTTCAAAAATGTCTATTCCGTTAGTTTTGTAAATATAATAAGTATAATTCGTATAGTAGTTTTTTCCACCAAATAAAACGTAATGTTCAGTATTATTCTCATAATATTTCATGTCAAATTCAAAGGGAGTCAGAATCTCATCTTCCGTTTCCCGGTCAAGTGGAACTAGAAATCGATTGACACTGCCAGGATCATAGTCGGTAACCAAAGTACCGTTTTGGGCTTGCAAAACCAAATCAACAAAATAATTTGGGTCTAACCGAATTTCTTGTAGATTAATACCATTGAGTAGATGGTTTATGGTTAGGTTGAATTGTAGTCCCTCTAACACATACTCGTCTTTTGTTCGATCTTGTATTCCTAGCCGCGGCTTCCCTCCTATTTTTTCTTGGATAATAGTCCAAATGAATTCATCACCGACCTGAAATGGCAGATCTAAGGAGTAATGGGTGCTTACAGTTGAAGGTACATTATGGTATGATCGCACCTGTTGACCTGTGAAACTTAAAGTTAGTAACACTAATATCGGTAAGAAAGTTTGAGTATTAGCCTTAAATTGTCTCACCTTCCGCATGCTTAATCGTTAATCAAGCTTATTCCTTCAAATACCATCCGGCAGAATAGGCCCAAAATGAGACAACGAGATGTGTGAGCATTACAAAAGCTTCAAAATAATCCAATCCATCATTTTTATCAAATGTTTCCTCCATTACCTTGTAATATTCATCTCTACCAAGAAATCTTTCTAGAACCGCTTCTTTTTGATCAAGGATCTCATCTTCAACCCTATACATCGAACCAGTACTCTAGATTTTTGCTAATTTTTAGTTTAGGTTTCCACCTATTTCTGGGTCTACCTTCAAAATAAAACACTTTCAAATATTTGCTTATCTCACAAAAACAGTTCTCCATTGCCATTAAATTGAGGTGCTTGACTTTCTGGTCCGCAAATAGTTTGTTAACATCAACACCAATTCGGTCGAACCATTCAAATTGAATATCACAAGTGAATTTGATTAGGCTCGAAGTTACCTTTTGTATCATAGTGAAAAAAATCAGAAACGATCAGCTATGCGTAGATACTCTGGTGAAGAGAATAGGGACAAAATAGCTACAAGAGGAGCAAGCAAGGAATTTACAAAATGGATTTATAGTGAATGGCGGGTGAGGATAGAAAAAGTCCCAAAAAATAAAGACAAGTCAATTTCAATGACCTATATTCCAGATAAGTAGATTAGTCTATATGTATTAAATACCTCTACCAATCCCCTTCGGGGTTGAATTATTTATAATCAGAGTAGTCTATTCAATCCTAATCCTGTAAACAAACTTATCACTATGCCCTGCAAATCTCAATTCTTTGAAGATTTTGCTGATTTCTTTTTAGGATTGTGTTTCTCAGCTAATTTTGTAAATTTATAAGGTCGTATAAACAAATCCTCAATTATTACTTCAAGAAACATTATCAGTCCATTAACGTCTTCATCATCGACCTTTACATTAGGATCAGTGTTAGGATGAGCACCTGCATTCCCGATCCATCGGATAACTGCTCGTAATCAGATAAATGTTTTGGATAATCTTTCAGCAATGTTGTTAGCTGAACAACTAAATCATTCTTGGGAATTTCCTTAATTAAACATATTCTTTGTAAAGCTCTGCGTCCCATGGAAGCTGTTGCATTATACAAGTTCAAACTATTACAGGAATAAGTTTCAGCCAAATCTTCCCGTAATTCCTTGGGAATTACATTTTCGTCCCAATTATCAGGATTAACAAGACCTACTTTAACTATTTTTGGATCTCTTAGAAAATTTCTAAAATTTAGCTCACTTCCATGAGATTTGTAAATCACATGATGGACATCACCACACCCCATGCATTTCACTAAATCATGAGCTCCTTTTTTATCAGTGCCATAATGTAATGCAATGCTCCGTCCATTTTTAAAAGAGCCATCAAAACTAATATCCGTCTCAGTGTCAGTTCCGTCTATAAATATTGATAAAAACCTACTCTTGGATTTACAACTTGGACATTCACTATTGAATGGATTTGGGATTTTATTTCACCTTAATAATCCTTTAAGGCAAATTCTATTAATCTTTTCGATTGACCAATCATCATTGAGATTCTTGCAGCCGTGAACAAAGAGCTAGAAACAGATTATGTGGACCCATATCTATTAGAGAGATATATCCGTAGATCCTTTGATGAGCAATTGGAACATGATAATAGTATGGATCGTTTGATAAGTGCTGAATCGTCTTTGAATTCCCTAATTATTTATGTCAATGAAACTATTGAAAAAGTCCAACTATCTGAAAATTAAATATTTTGTCTCTCTGAACCGATTGGATTAAATATGATTGAAACCTTATTAGAATTGTATTCTGGTTCTTGCTCCTCCGTGAAATCGGTTAGTCTCAGAATACATTTTTTTTTTGGATTTTAGTAATTTATAAAATGAATCAGGCTGGAAGTAATTAATTCAGGTTCGAGATTTGATTTGTTTTTTCAAATGTTCGATGGACGTTTAAATCGACTTTCGAAGAACGTGGTTACGGGCGTTTTCCGTTAATGTCAAAATTAATTATCAAAATTAGGTTTCGTGGGAGCGATTCTAATACAAACAAATGAAAATCATGATATAATGTTCATCGGAATTCGGTAATACTTTCAACAAACTCTTACCCTGGCACCAGATTATTATTTGCTGCGCTTGTAATCCACCGACGGTAAAGGGGATTAATGAAGCAATGCTCAAATGGTTCGTGACTTAATTACAAGAGTTTTACGAGTTTTATTTAAAACAACAATAGTGATAATCATGGTAGATAGTCTAAAAGGAAAATTTGTTGCGGAAAATGAACTTGACTGACCACTTTGGTCGGATGGCTTAGAATCCGAAATCGGTCCTTTGGAGCCGATATACGTATAACCGTTTTTATTTGGGGTGAATGTAATTGAATAGAGCTCATTGTCTCGGTATGGCCATTCCAAGGCATCGTTTCTTCCTCCAAATATCAAAATCCGATTATTTAAACGGTCGTATGTCATCCCAAAATCTGACAAAGACGGGATTGTCGTATCAGAGATTTCGACTTCTTCCCACAAATTCAACGAATAATCATAAATCCAAATCTCATTGTACCAGACTGTTCCTATCTTATTGTGATGTGTTCTCCCTCCAAATAACACAACTTTGCCGATGGAAGCAACATAAACCATTTTGGCTCCATTGTGGCTTGTAGGGTGCGACTTGGGTTCTTGATTCGTCCAAGTGTTTTTTGACCAGTCATATGTCCAAGTATCAGTCAATCCTTCAACACCATCATAACCGCCATATAAGATTATCTTGTCATATTTCTCGTCATAAGCTAATGCATGAACATTCCTCCCAGGAGGGGAATTAATTGGTTGGAGTTGTACCCAATTTTGTTGTTCATGATCGAAATACCATGAATCGCCGGGACGATCTTCTCCAGTCCAACCAGAAAAGAGAAACGAGACTTGTCTTCTGGTATCGAAAACAACCTCCGTATATCTCGGATCAGGTGCAATTTCCGAAATTATTTCCATCCATTCTCCGTTAGCTAAGTTGTATATCCAAGTGTCTCCTATTACTCCCGCCGACCACCCTCCGAACATCAAAATTTCGTTTCTATTAAAATTAGATGACATGGCAGCATATCTTCGACCTTTTGGTTGATTTTCGTCTACACGTGAAATCCACTGGTTTGTTGCGATTTGGTAAATCCATGTGATATTTGAGTCTGAGATTGTTCTAGGAATACCGTATTCGTATTCACTGGGTACTTGATCTATATCAATTACTCCACCGAACGTAAATGCCACTTCGTCAGTTGGAGAGTAAACAAGTGAGAGTGAATCCACTGGAGGTGGTGACTGTTCTGGATGTAAGACATTCCAGTTGATGTTTTCAGATTCTAAACCAAAACTAGTGGAAATTGAAATACACGCTATCAGAACAAGCGATAATAATAACCGTCTAGTATTAAATAACCGACTCAAATCCAAATAATTGCACATCCTTTCTCTTCTACAAAAAAATATGGTTCAAAATGTAATTAGGTTTTCTGTAGTTGACAATCTCGATGGATGATCGGATGTAGGCGTTACAATCAATGGAAAAATTTATAGTTGGGAATCATATTTGAGCATTAGTCAATCACTGAATGTACGGCACAAAATCTACTTTTTGAACTGTGATTCAGGGAGTTTAGAACAAATTCAAAACTTTAATTCAGACAAAAGCTTTACATTCACAAATAAAATTGATGTCGAGAATATTATAAAAAAGATATTTAGTGCTTTCATCAAAGGATTCCTCTACTGACATTTACTATTCAAAACCTTTGAAAAACACATTAAATTTTGAAATTTGATGCCATCCCAAGAACCCGGGAGCATCTGAGTTTCGCAAAGGGCAACATTCGGATATTCGTACAAATTCGTTATTCGTTGATTTAGAACGCATCTAAGTCAACGGGCCGCAAAGCGCCAAACCATTTTAGAACTCTCTCTCCAACACCGGGCGCATTGACATGAATAAGATAAACACCTCCTGCAATAGGAACACTGGATGAATTTTTCAGATCCCAATCTATTGAAGTAATCGTAGGATCGTCTCTCTCAAATCTTCTGATCAATGTACCGCTCACGTTATAAATAGAAACCGTACATTTTTGCGGAAGGTTAATGATCTTTATCCTGTTATCTAATTGACTTCTTTCATAAGAGGAGAAAGCATTATAGGGATT
>JACZSS010000575.1 GCA_022574115.1 Candidatus Heimdallarchaeota archaeon
AGATGGTAAGAATTGGGATCGAAAAATGGATTATCCCCCCGCCCGATGGCTTAATGAGGGAGTTAAAAACGCGGGACCGCACACCGGCAAACATCTCGATGTTAACCAATATGATGGCCTACTAGATCACTATTACGAGCTTCGAGAGTGGGATGATCGTGGAATTCCCACACGATCATTAATGGACAAATTAGGTCTGAGTCAAGAGGCTGAGGAGCTAAATGCAATGGTAGAATTGAAATAAGTTAAGAATATGCAATTATATCTTATAACATGGTTACCATAAGGCTGGTTAGCTATCTTAAAACTATGGCCGGCTTTAAGGAAAAAGAATTTGTCATAACGAAACCTACTAAACTTCGTGACATAATCAGTTTTGACCTTCCT
This sequence comes from Candidatus Heimdallarchaeota archaeon, assembly GCA_022574115.1. GTDB lineage: Archaea > Asgardarchaeota > Heimdallarchaeia > Heimdallarchaeales > Kariarchaeaceae > LC-2. Next base: position 388 of record JACZSS010000575.1, read on the forward strand.
GAGGAAAGATTGGTCATTATCATCAATGATATTACTGGAGGTACCCCTGATACAGAACTTAAGCCAGATGATCGTGTGATGATGTCTCCGGTGTTTGGAGGCGGGTGCGGAGCGAGAATTATTCGATAAAAGGTATCTTGGTTAATGTCATCCAATAAGAGTCAAAGTCAAGTTCTGATAAAAGCCCTGTATTGCTGGATAAATGCGTCCTTCACATAAGACATTGTTTGTTCTGCATCGAAAGCCGGGTCTAAGGCAACAAGTTGCGCTACCATTTGGATTGATCCAGAAATGAGAGAAGCGATATAACGGTATAGCATTAACGGATTCTTTTCCGGGATTCCTTCCAGAGCTATCGATTGAGCAATAATACTATACACGATTTCTCCAGTAGAAAACGTAAATTGCTTCTCATACTTTCCTTTTTGACCATCCTTACTTTTTGGTGGAGTCGCAATAAACATCATTCTATACCGGTCAAAGTCTTGGCGTGCATAATCAAAAATGAAGGAAAATAAAGATTCGATTTTTTCCAGAAAATCTAAAACTGGATTGGTCTTGATGGCCGTAAGAAAATCAATAACTTCAGCGTAATACTCCTGATTTAGCATAGCATACCAGAGCTCCCGTTTATCTTTGAAGTAATTGTACATGTTTGAAGCTGGCATCTTCATTTTTCGTGCTACTGCGCGGAGGCTGAAATCTTTACCATCAGATGATAAATACAACTCACGACCAAAAGCAAGCATTTCAGCTAATTTTTTTTCACGTTTTAACTGCTGTTTGGTTTTGCGTTTTGTTTCTTCAACAGGCTCGTTTTCCATGAATGAGACTCTATAAGTTTAATCACACCATCTCATTTAAATTTTGATAACACATGTTGAAAGATAGACGAAATAAATAACGGTGTTCACAAATAAGTCGAAACTCTCGAATGAATGAGTCAACACCAATTAAACACCTATTTGGAAGTTGATATTTAGATGAACCAACAAAGGATGTTAGTACCTCGACATCAAGAAATTCGTCAATTGGAACGAATTTAGAAAGTTAAGTCGAACATTTGCAAAGTCCCCTTATTTTCAAAGGTTATGTCATAACCTTTCATATTGCTCAGAGTATCGGATACCATATTATCAACCGTATTTCCAAAATCTTGATCGTAGGGTGTCGATTCGTCTGCCAAGGATTCTTCCACATTAATATTAAATTCTTTCAAGAGAAGAAATGAATTCAGAAGATTTATTCCTAGAGCTAGGATTAATTTTTTATTGGTCTTTCTATTCAATGGAGACCCATTTGGAATTAACAAGGCAATAACATATTCTCCTTCTGTTGCAATATACCATTTTGAACACGAGGTGGATATTTCTGTTAATTGATGGACTCCATCTGGATCCCCTGAGCAGCGTTCAACTTCTTTGTTATGAGAATGACCTGCAAAAGTCAAAATCGCGGCTAAGAAACCACCAATAAGCTGAGGATCACCACTGATACATTGCTCTTTGTAAATTCTGGCAACTGTTACTAACCCAGTTCGATGGAGGATATATACTTGGGTAATAAAATCCGAAACGGGTTTCGTGTTACTTGGTGATGTCATTTCAACATGCCTTATTTTAGAATTCTTTAAAAAAAATACAGATGCGGACGATTTGAATGGAAGTTTCGAGTCTCCATATGAGTATTCAATCCGAGAAATACCTAAGGACCCTTATCAATTGGTTTTTTAACAAATACCGGTTTAGAATTCTTGATTAAAAGATGAGTTCTGAACTTGCAACACTAGCCGGCGGTTGTTTTTGGTGCCTAGAAGCAGTTTATCAAGATTTGAAGGGAGTAACCTCTGTAGTATCTGGCTACTCAGGAGGAAGAGAAGACACCGCAAATTATCAGGCGATTGGAACTGGTCAAACTAAACATGCTGAAGTAGTTCAAGTTGAGTTTGATCCCGAAATTGTATCATTCAAACAATTAGTCGAGATCTTCTTCTTCATCCATGATCCTACGACCCCGAACAGGCAAGGAAATGATGTCGGACCGCAATACCGCTCTGCTATTTTTTACCATGATGAAACGCAAAAGGAGACCACTGAGGCTGTGATGGAGCATTTAGAGCAGGAAAAGGTATTTAAAGATAAGATCATCACTGAATTGAACATGCTGGATAAGTTTTATCTCGCTGAAGGTTATCATCAAAATTACTACAAAAATAATAGTTTTTGCCCTTTCTAGAAGAAGTTAAGTCATTTGATTTTGCCTTATTAATATCTACAGGCATTTTACATACTGGATCTATAGCTTTATTCTTATCCTTCTTATTATTTTTTGTCGCCATCTTTTACCATCTTCGTTGAATAATAAACCTAAACTCTATTTATATTA
>JACZSS010000576.1 GCA_022574115.1 Candidatus Heimdallarchaeota archaeon
ATCAAGACCTTGTTGTGCTCATTTTTGTGATATAACCACAAACTACGAATAAAGGCCAATATAGATTTGACTTCTTTCCAGGTCGACTAATCAGATCACATGATGATTGTTATCGTATTTCATTATTAGTAATATCAGCCCCTACCCATTGATTTTATAACTTCTGCAAGATAAACTTCTATTTCCGAATGTTTTATTCGTTTTATCATGCTTGAGCTTTCGATAACCGCATTTTCGTACCACTCTAATTGTGTTTCGTCCAAAAAGTTGGTCGAAGTGCAGGGTCCCCACAGATGATTTCTGGACGCTGAAAAATGGCACGTAATCTAATTGGTAAATGTTAACATCTAATTGCCGAACTTTGCGTCCATCTCATAATTTGACCTTTTTTTCAATTATTCGCTCGATTTATCAGGATCAGTTTCTTCGAGACAAAACAGATAAAATCCAGTCTTCACATTGACAATTTAGACAATGAGTAGTGATGGGAGAGGAGAGATTATCAAACTAAAGCTTCTCTATTACATATACCATGTCAGCTTGGATAGAAACAAACCTCTAATCTCTGTTTCCAAAAGAAGATTACGAAGAATATACAATGGGAGGTTCTTGGACCAATATTTAGAAGAATTGATCGATAAACATTATATCAGAGTTGAGAAAGTTCAGCAAAAAGGCAAAGAGCTATATGATTTAGCAAATTATTATTTTATTGATACAAAGGGATTGGAATTTATGAGTCTTGCATCAGACCATCTTACTCATTTCTTTTACAGCCTACAGGATCTATGATAGGTCCTTAACTAGATTTTCTAATGGTCGTGCTGCGTTTTTTAACTTGAGGAGCGTTGTTCTCATTTCATAGTTAAGATAAATAACAACAACTACAAGTAGAATCAACAGGAAACCATAGATCCCATTGAAAATTTCGACTTCAGAACGAAGATTGTTGTTAAATCTGTTTACAGAACTCATTGCAGGGTACAAGAAAAGAATAACAATTACATACACAAATTTATTGAAACTATTGATTTTACCTATTATCCTGACTATTACTTCATAGTAATTAACTTCACTTATTCCTTCCAGTTCTTCAAACACAGTATCTGGTTTTAGTAATTCTTGTGTTTTAGTTTGGATAAGATAGCCAGCAGAGAATAATATAGCTCCTAAAAAGAAATTGAAAATTTGCATAAAAACAAGATCGTCATATTCCCAGAGCAAATTGCCAAGTATTTGATATTCTTCTATGATCAATCCTATTGAGAATGAAAGGGACATAATCCCGAGCAATTGAAAGAGATAACCAATATAAGGTAAGATCCTTAAACTTGAACCCCCCCACTCAATGTAGGCAAGAACTGCGAAAATGGTGACGAGCAAAACTAGAGCTGCTATAAAAATGAATATCCCCACTTCTGGTTCTGGTTGTAGGATATTTACAATAGTAAAGACCCCAACCATAATTGATATCATTAGTATGATTGCTATGATTTGAACAATCCAGCGAATTTTTCGATTTGTAATGAATTCGAGTAATTTCATAATTATATTATCGACATCAACATACTTAAATCAGGGACTCTACCTGAAAGAGCGTTACCGATTGACTACCCCCTTTTACTCTCATCACAAGCGCAATTGAAACATGTCTTAGTTCGATCGAATTGTTGATATCTCATATTACCTTCATCTCGATAAGCTACCGTCCACATCATGTTACTGCATTCAGGACAATTCGGCCGGTCCATTTTCTTGAACCTTAAAAATTAACTTCTTCCATGATTAATTAAACGATGCGAGAATAAAAAATAATGCGGGTAGATTGAGTTAATCCAAAATAAATAATCCATTCTTACTCTTCGGGATTATCATGTGCAATAGTTACATCAGACACCGACTTCAGGAGCTCACTACTGTCGCCTACACCTATACGCACATCGACGAATGAGCCAAACTAAGCTCTCAAACGTGCAAGTTTACTATCCCTTACAGCAGTTGCGGCTGCGAACCGATCTTCGGCACCATGACTATCCATACGAAAAATGACCTTTACTCTTCCCATTTTCTTATCCGCAGAGTAATATACACTGACATATATATCAAGAAGCTCTATTCCTTCAGGTGTAGCATCAGAAAGAGCTTTCTCATTCTCATTTACCCATTTTTGAAATTCCCCAAATTTTCCCGGTATAATGTCCAATCCATAAATTTTTAGAAAATCCATTGTTAACTCATTTACACTTATTATTGGAAATTTCTTAAACCTTTTTATTTACAGGATCGATCTGACATCGACCCCACTTTCAACCAATCTTTTGGATCCGAAATGGATCAGTTTTTTTCGTGAATTGTGATAGATCTAAGGTTAACGAATTTGAATATGCATTTTCTTGGCTTGGTTAATTGGGGTCCAATAACTTGGTCAAATGTGAGGTTTACAACAGATCGATCGATATTGATATTTATCCTTGGCTGACCCTTACCTCCACTAGGAGATGAAAATCCAGGAAGCAAAAATTCAGATATTTTGGTTGTACCATATCGGTTTTTCAGACGATATTGGTTAAATAGATGGTGGAGAGACTTATTTTAAATGAAGGAGTATAGCTGAGATTTTCTGACAGAGTTTAAATAATAGATTTCATTATTGAGATAATTATGATCCATTTCCGTTATAAAGCCCCAATATTAAGTTGTATTTTGTTTATTTCACAAATAAATGGAGTGGCAATAACGGAACCTAATAATTTTGTATGGTTAAGCGAT
>JACZSS010000577.1 GCA_022574115.1 Candidatus Heimdallarchaeota archaeon
CTGGGTTAATTCTTACGACTCATCGCCGATATTCCTGATCTTTCTACATTGAGTCTGCGGCATACCTTTGAGACCAATGGAGATCTCTCGTTTGTAACGGATATTGCCCTCATTGTCCATAAAGTACGACGATTTCAGCACTTCCGTACCACGTTGCGGTCTTGATAAAGGTGCGAAAACTTTGTTGAAACACGGGTTCACGCCAGATCGATCGTAAGGGATCTTACGTGATGATATCATACATGCTGGTTTTACATTGATTGATTGAAGTGATAAACTTGAATAATTTTTGACTAATAACTAACTATTGGGTGATTAGAAAAACCACCATCCGCCACCACCACCTCCAGATGGGACATCCGGTACTTCATACAGTTTCAGCAATGGATTGCCTTCAAACCAGCTATATTCTCCCTCATTTGTCGCTTCACTATAGAAATAATTACCCCAGAGATCTCGTTCTGTTCTTTCACTGAAGACACTTTCTTTCCAAAGTGAATATGGAATTAAAGGATTACTACCGCCACAAGTTACTTCATCATGAAAAGGAACTGTATACATTGCCCATTCACTCATTGATAGCTGAAATGGATGTGTATCAAATCCTCCGTTGGAATTCTTGAAGGCGATCTCCAATTTGAAAGAATCCACCGATTTCAATTTATTAGAGCTTTGAAAGTTTATATTTTCTTCTTCAAAATAGTTCCAGGCGGTATTATCAGGATAATCAGGGTTCCAAACTGTAATATCATGGAAATTTTCTGAAATTGTTCTCGGTGTGCCTTCTTGGTTTGAGGCAGCACAATTGATCCACGAGTAGTTGGGGTCTTGTCGATCGACACCGGCGATTTGTGGATAATCAATTAAGTTGCTGGTCCATACCACATCTGTATGAGGAGTACCGCCCACATCCTCATAAAGCATCTGGATTCTCACTATTTGCTTATCCAAATCAGGATCGCGGTTTTGACCGGTATGGAAGTACAAATCATCGATCAGAATGTAGGCTTGAGTCGTGGATGACCCAACGTACCACGCACGATACGAAATTGTAACCGTAGTGATTTTTTCTGCCTTTAAAGTATGGCCTTCAACTTGTACAGACTCCCCAGCATAATCAAATTCGACAATTACGGTGTTAGAGGTAGCGGGAACCGACACAAGTTTAATTGTACCATTGACATATGTATCTGCTGAAACTTGTTGAACGAGCATCAGAGACATCGATAGAACTGATACAATAAACAGGAATGAGATTCTATTTGTCCTCAGTCTCATATAACAAACACCTCTAGTAAACTCAATGCACCATCAGTTTCGATGGATTGAGAGTAGTAATTTGGATTTTCTTTCAATTGGATGCCGCAGACGTATATCGACGACGAACCCCAGTTGAATATTCGTTTAAAATTCTTCATTTTTTTACTCTTGAATCATCTGATCAACATTCCGTCATTGTAGTATACTTTCCTCCCCCGAAAAGATTGATCCGATTGATTCAATATTCAACTAGACTCTCAGCCTATTTGAATAAGCCGGACATTTTTGTCCCTGCAATGGACTAATTGGGAACAAAGGGAATTATTTGATCGATGATTTCGTCAGATGTTATTGACTATTGTCGAATAAAATTCCTAGTCCTAGCGAGTCACCTCCTAACTATCAAATTTTGAACTAGCTGGCAACAAATACTGACGTTTGCAGCCCAGAACGACGTTTCAACTTGTTGGGATCAAACGCAACTCCGTCACGAAGAATATAAAAACTGCATCGCAATATCTTTCTCGCCACCGCAACCAAGGCCAAACTCTTGGCCTTGCCTCGATTAACCATTTTGTCATAAAATTCCTTGACTGGACCCTGAATTTTGACTGCTCGCATACCTATCCAACCCAGATGATACCGTAAAAGCGATGGACCTGCTTTGGAAATTCTCCCCAGACGTTCTTTTTGCCCACTGGAATGTTGCGTCACTGCAAGCCCGGCAAAGGCAGTAAGCTTGTTAGTTGCTCGTCTTCCAGTAAACCTCTTTGGATCCCCTACAAACGCGATAACACCTGCTGCGCTAATGACGCTGTATCCAGGTACTGCAAGCAAGCCGGTAACCTCATTACCAAAATTTTCATACACAAAATCGTGAATCTTTTCTTTGACTCCCTTAATCTGCACTTGGAGTTCCAACAGTCGGGGAATCAGAAGTTGTAGCTCGTACTTCCAGATGGGATCCGTTATCCCCACAGTCGTCTGGGCTAATCGCAACATTTTCTTGGCATCTTGTTTCCTGAATCTACCCCTACTATGTTTTTGTAATAACATGGTGAGTTTGGTCAACCCAAGTTCTATCAAATCTTATCGATCGATCTGTAGCACCCCTCGCTTTTGACTGACTTTCTGAACCTCAAATCACAAAGTCTCCATTTTCAATGTTTGAATTGCATTTGTTTTCTTGTACACTCTACTTGATTCAAAATCAGATTGGAGTTTGTTATTTGAGGGACGAAAACTTTGTTGAAACAGAGGTTCATGGCAGATCGATCGATCGGCCAAAATTGTCATTTGCTTATATGAAGCTGTTTCAGAATTAATGGTTATTTAGAGGAATTGGGGTCAAATAAGCTTAATTGGTGGTCAGTTTAATGAACAATCTATGAATGCATATTACGCGCTAGTCTGAGAGCTAAACGAATGAACCGATTGTTCATCCCTCTACAACTATGGTCTGAGTACTTCAGCTGGAATCTTTAAATGAAGGGGTTGAATTTGAAA
>JACZSS010000578.1 GCA_022574115.1 Candidatus Heimdallarchaeota archaeon
CAACTCTTTCTTCTTCAACTACGGTATGTTGGGAGGCGATCGTACCTTCTTCTTCAGCACTCAATGAATGACGGTCCCGAATACGGAGTATCAGCGCAAATGCAATAATTTCTGAAATCGCAGCTACAAAGATCGTAAATCGAATTAAATCCGTATCCAAATCGGCTATGTTTGTAGTGCTTAGATCCCTGAAAATGAAGTACCCAAATAAATTACCAACGGCATTAAACAGGTTTTGTAAAAGAAATTGAGTTCCAAATATCCGGTTGCGATGTTCACCAGGTATTGAATCAGCGAATAATGCAGCAAGTACTGGAAAGGTTGCAGAACCACCAATTACGACAACCATTTGACCGATAAACACATGAGTTAAAGTAGAACTGTATGCAAGAATGAAGCTGCCAAGGATCAGAAAACCGCCTGCAAACCAGATTACAATATCCTTTCGATAGGAATCTCCGATCTTCGAAGCCACCAGAGTCACTGCAACACCGAGTAATCCTGCAGTTCCAAGAATTCTACCGAGATCCTCATTTGATCCCCCCAATCCATAAATCAACCAGGTGGTTGAAAACCAAAGAATGCTTCCAGTAATCGATGAAAAAATTCCAGCTATCAGAATCCATTTCACATTTGGATTGGAATAGGATTCATGGAACATCAATCTCTGACCTGTTATTCATTTATTTAGCTTGGTTATAGAACCCATCCCAAATTTATGAGAAAATTGATGGAAACGTATTAGTTAATGTCTTGAGATAAATTGAGCTGTGGATCTCCAGGTTTGCAAATCAGCCATTGAGTTGATGTTTTATCAAAATTAAAACGATCGATTCAGGTTAAAATCAGTAATCTTGTAAAATACAAACTATTTGGCGGAGATTCAAATGCTATTTTACATAGATAAAACTGGTAAAGGAAATGGATCAAATGAGCACAATTCATGCTTGAAAAGATCTCGAAGAGCGATTTCGCTATACATGTCAATAGTAAAAACATTAATGTGGGCTTTGATGTCGCTCCTCTCTAAAACGAATTATTATGAATAGTTAGAATCCAAAAACAGAAACCATGGCCTGATCTATCAACATTTTGACAACTGAATTATTAGGTTCATTGAAGAAACAGAATTAGAAACAGTAAATAGATTGATCAATTAATCTATTGAGAAGCTTTTTGAATTGTGTTTTAGAATATATTGAATTAATTGTACTAGTATTATATTGATTTTTGTTATTTATTTTATTTTAGTTATATTATTTTTTCCGGCGAAACCTTACAGCTACTAGGGTACTAAAACTCATTAAAACTACCCAAATTTCGAATCCAGGTACAAACCCACCATCGTCAGTGTCTTCAGTAGACGAAGTTGTAGCCGCAGGAGTAGTGGTTGTCCCTGCAGGAGTAGTGGTTGTGGTTGCTGTGGTTGTCACCGCAGTTGTCGTCCCTGTTGTCGTTGGTGTTGTCTCTGTTGTAGTCGTAGTAGTAGTCGTTGGAACAGTACTCACTGGAGCAGTCGGAGTACCTGTTGTCAAAACATATGTCACATAAGCCCAATTGCCTGAAGAATCATTTGCCCACAACTTTAAGGTATGAGCACCTGCAGCACTAGGCATCGCCACAGAACCACTGTGGGTGGCATTTGCCCCACCATCCCAGTTGTACATAGTGGAGTTTATTCCATCTGCATCTATACTCGCTACACTTAACACTTCACCGGCAACATGTGTCGTGCCATTGGTTGTATTGGTCAGAGACACAAATGGGAATGTGGATTGAACAAAATCGTTTGCAGGATCATCTGTATCACTGTCAGCCCGACTGAATTTATCTGTAGCTTGCACGGAGCTTGAAACGGATAGGAAATCATCGCCATCAAAACTTGTAGGCTCAAAGTTGGAATACTTGATAGCGTCAATGACGGCATTTGAACTAATCAAAAGGATCTCGTCTCCACCTTCGAATAGGTCAAATTCAGACCCACCACCTAAGACTTTAATCATAGAGCTTGCTGACGATGTACCATTCATCTCATAATCCGCAACCATGCCATAATCCTTTTCGAATTGTGTTCCATTCTCAGCAATAAATGCCGATTGACCTGGAGCTAAAAATGAGTTAGCAGGAAATTGCCAAACTGAGGCAAAATTTCCAAACGTTCCGTCGAAACTCGTCGCTAGGCCTTCATCTGTAATATACCACCAAGATATATCCAAATCCTCCACAGCGCCATATGGGTTAGTGATCACGACAAAGGTGCTGTCTGAATCAGTACTTGAGCCCTGTGCATGGAAAGCAGATATGTATGGCTGGAACGTCATGGTTGTAAAATTCATAAATATGTTCCTCAGAGTCCCAGTCCCGGAATTACTGTTTTGAGTATTGAAAGAATACGTATAGTTAGTTCCTTCCACACTACTTGTAGTAAAAGTTCCAGTCCACATACCATCAGAGTCACTGTCTGTTAAACTGGTCGTAGTCTTTGTTGCAAATCCATCCGTGGAAATGTCGACGCTAACAGAAGTTATTGTGCCGGTCAAATCGGTTGCATTGACCTTAAATGTGACAATACCACCAGGTGCAGGTGTCCAAGGACTGTGCGAACCAGCCGAAATACCCACACTAACCGAATTCTGTCCACACGGTGTTCCACCAACGTTATAACTTGCGAACCAATTAGATGCGCTATTATTTCCGTTGGCGGATAATTTTTCTAACGATGTGCCTTCACCATCAGGTGAGGTGGGCCACGGTGTA
>JACZSS010000035.1 GCA_022574115.1 Candidatus Heimdallarchaeota archaeon
CTATATAGTAGGCAGCTAATTTCTTTGGATTCTTCAAAGTCGAATATTTCAAGATTTCTGCAAGTCTTTCTTCATTAGTCTTCTTGAATTCTTTAATAATCTCATCTCCATGAATAAAAGCAACATCATCAATTTCATAAAATTTAACTAATGCCTGTCCTGAGCTAACAATTTTTTCTGCCATTTGGGATCCCTGTCCACGAGGGGCCTTACCTGCCATTTCTATCAAAATTCCAGCAAGTTCGTTTGATTTTTCATATACGCTTCTGGGACCATTTCCACTTAGTGTAGCTATGGCTTCCCTAGCTTCTAAGGCAGGTCCTATTGCGTGACCCACAGGTTGATCGGCGTATGTTAACGCACACTCAACATGAATCCCAACTCTCCGGCCAATCTCAACAAACTTGTGTGAAAGCTTAAGGGATTCTTCTCTGCTCTTCATTTTTGTCTCAGGACCAGTTGGCATATCGAGTACCATATGTTTTACCCCCGTTGAAAGTTTCTTCGACAAAATTGATGCAATAATAACACTCTCTGGATCCAACGATAAGGGACGTTCAACTCTAGTAATTATTTCTGAATCAACAGGAGCTAGATTCAACTGGCCACCCCATACAAGCATCCCGCGAGTTCGAGGAGCAATTTCCATGATTTCTTCGGCGGTAAATTTTACGTTACACAACACCTCCATTGTATCTGCAGTGCCAGATGGAGACGTTATTGCTCTGGAGGATGTTTTAGGAATTAGAAGTCCAGCTGAAGCAATAATCGGTACAATTAAGAGCGAAACTTTATTTCCGGCTATTCCACCTATACTGTGCTTATCGTACACAGGTTCATTAAATTCTATTGTTTCTCCGTGGGTAGTAAATGCGTTCGTTAGATGCTCCGTTTCGTCAATAGTAAGAGATTCGTACTGCATCGCAAGAGTAAAAGCTGCCATTTCGAGATCGGATAAATTACCAACATAAATATCCTCAACAATTGTCCGTATGTCGGATTCAGTCCATGTTTGTTGCTCGTATTTTTTCATGCTGATTGGTAAACTTGGGGTTGATGACTTGGCTTTCAAAGCTACAATGTCACCACTTTTAAGTTGCATCCGGCTGGCTAAAGAATTGGGAATTCCTATGGTACCAGGGTTGACAATTGAGGAGATGATAATTTGTACTAACTGTCTTTTTGAACCATAAATAATCTGTGAGAGATTTGTTAACGAATCCCGTGTATCCTCATCACTGGGAGAAACCAGTGCGATTTCAGAGGTGGTTTCAAAATCCTCTAGTATTTTTATCTTCAAGATATTACCTCGGAGAATACTATTTGCTTGAAGTAATATTTTAGTGTCACTATCTAAGATCGCCGTAGATTGTAAAAATAAAGCAAAAATTATGAAAATCACAAATTTTAATCTACAGGGTATTTGATTCTATTTTTTTCTATTTTGTTAACGATAGCTTGCTTCAAATCGATATTAGCTGCATTAGCAAAGGATAATGCATAAATCAATACATCCGCAATTTCGTCTTCAACCTGTGATTTCATGACTGAATCTTGTAATTTTTGATTACTTTCCTCAAGACTCAACCATTGAAACTGCTCCATTAATTCAGCGGCCTCTATACTAATTGACATCGCTAAATTTTTAGGATTATGAAAAGATGTCCAGTTTCGTTCTTTGACAAAATCGAGGATCAAAGCCTGCAGTTCTCTGAAGTTATTCACTAGCATCAAACTAAATAGGCAGTGATTTAAGCTTAAGTTCGTAGTGCTGAATTGAAATTTAATATTTCTTAGTTTTTTTTTTTAGAATTTTCCACAATCATTATTACAAAATCTGAATGTAGAAACACGTGGAAGAACTCACTCGCGTTGCAGCTGACATAAAATCGTTAAAAATACAAGGAGCAACTAACATTGCTATTGAAGGAGTAAAGGCGTTCTCGGCATATATTAATCGAATAAATCCATCGGTTTCACCTGAAGAACTTATTCAAAAAATTGAGGAAGCCTATCATATTATTATCGAGACAAGACCCACAGAACCCGCCATGCGAAATGGGTTAAAAAAAGTGCTTTACGATATAAATCAAGCCAAATCAGTGACAGTTGATGAGATTCAAAAAATTAGCATTGAGGCAGGAAGATATTATGTAGACCTCTTGAAGTCCACAAAAGAAAAAATAATTGAAACTGGAGCTGCTCAGATTGAAAGTGGTTATACCTTGATGACACACTGTCACTCATCAATTACGTCTGCCATTTTTGTCCGCGCATTTGAGCAGGGAAAGGATATCAAGGCAATCTGCACCGAAACCAGACCAAGATATCAGGGGCGAAAAACTGCAAGAGAACTCGTCGAAGCTGGAATACCTACAACCCAAGTTGTTGACAGTGCTATGCGTTGGATTCTAAAAAGGGAGTCGATTGATATGATTGTAATTGGATTAGATGCAGTGACAAGCCAAGGGACCATATTAAATAAAATTGGATCCAGGTTACTCGCCTTGGCAGCTAAAGAATCCGATATACCACTTTACGTTGCTGGGTCACTACTGAAATTTGATTCTGACACAATATTTGGTCGTAAAACTGTAATTGAGATGCGTGATGACTCTGAAATTACCAAGGATTGGACTGATGCGCCCAAGGGGTTGAAAGTGCTTAATCCAGCATTTGAGGCGGTATCTAGAAATCTGATCGCTGCAATGATAACTGAGGAAGGTGTGTTTCCGTCCACATTGGTATATGATAGAGTAAAACAGCGCTACCCATGGATGTTAGATGATAGATAAGTTTACAGTCTTTTACAAATTGGATTCAATGATAGACTCAAAGTACCATAATCAATTTATGAAGCAAATAAGATTGGAATTTGAATCATTTGCCAACAGTCCTTATTTGTGATCAAATCTCCGAAAGTGCAACAGGAATATTGGAAAATAATGGACTGACAGTGGTAGATTTGAGTCACGACAAAATTCAACTAATGGAAAGACTTTCAGAAGCCGACGCAGTAATCGTTAGAAGCGCTACTAAAGTATCAATCGAATTCTTAGAAAAAGCCTCCAATCTCAAAATTGTTGCTCGAGCCGGAGTCGGTCTGGATAATGTTGATCTGGCCGAATGTAAGAAAAGAGACATCCAAGTAGTCAATTCTCCAGAGGGACCTTCAAAGTCGGTTGCAGAACTAGTATTGATGATGATGCTGGCACTTTCGAGAAAGTTGATGGAGGTTGATCAAGGAACTAAAGCAGGAAATTGGCCAAAAAAGACCATCGGGCGTGAATTGTTTGGTAAAACACTTGGAATCATTGGATCTGGAGCTATAGGTGGTACTTTGGCCAAATATTGCATTCAATTAGGAATGACGGTCATAGCTTATGACATTATTGAATATGAGGAACTAAAAACTTTGGAGGGATTTTCCTTTGTACCTCTAGATGAAGTACTCTCAGAATCAGATTTCATCTCGATACATGTGCCATTGCTGAATGCAACCAGACACATGATAAATCAAGAGACCATAAATAAAATGAAAAACAACTGTATCGTGATAAATGCAGCACGAGGAGGTATCATTGATGAAGACGCATTATTCAGGGGTTTAGAATCTGGTAAGCTGGGTGGAGCGGCTCTAGATGTATTTGAAGAGGAACCAGCTACTTCTGCAAATAAGTTGTTTGGCCTTAAGAATGTTATTGCGACGGCTCACATAGGAGCACAAACTTACGAAGCAAGTGAAAACAATACAAAAATCGTTTGTGAAAAGCTCATTGAATTTTTTACCAGCCAGTAGAACAATCTCGGTGATACTGATGGACTATCAAGTAATAAAGAATAAAATTCTTAAAAAAATGAATGAGTTTGGGATAGAGAACTTACCACCATTTCAAAATCCTCCATCGCCAGATTTGGGGGAACTTAGCATTGTCGTAAATAAATTAACCAAAGATCAAGACATAGAAGCATTTGCTAAATCCTTATCGTTTGAATTAGTAACCATTGAAGAGTTATCTAGTGTTGATATACTCAAGACGGGTGATAAAAAGAAAAAACAAGGGATTGTATTTCTTAATTTTAAGATAAAATCGTCCGTAAAAAAACAGCTACGTTCGGATTTTGTCAGCGGAGCCTTGGTCAAAATATTATCAAAAAACTATGGTCACTTTACAGATCATAATGGGAATGTAGCAATTGTCGAACACACTTCGGCAAATCCGATTAGTCCAATTCATGTTGGTAATTTAAGAAATAGTGTGCATGGAGACACGTTTGCAAGAATTTTGGAAAGAACAGGGTATAAAGTATTCAGACATTTTTACGTCAATGATCTAGGTCTGCAAGTTGCATTTACTGTTGTTGGATATGAAATACTGCGTAGTAAACACATACGACCCGATATCAAGATTGATCACTGGGTCGGAAAAATATACGCCATAATGAACAATTTTTATTATTCTCAGACTACAAAAGTAAAGTACAACCTGTCGGCAAATGATTTGTATTTTTTAAGCAGTAAAGACGTCATCATCGTCGAGAAGAGATTATCCAGCGATATCAAAAAATTAAGAGAAGATCAGCGTGTCGCAGAACAAGACCAAAGTGTGCCAAAGAGTAAGAAGAAAACACTGCGAGATATTTCCATCAAAATACAAAAAATTCTAGACCAAATAGACGAAGTATCAAAATTAAATTCGACAGGTATTGATCTGCGAACGAGATTCCCCCAGATATACTCATCATTGATAATTGAAGTAAAATCCTTCGATCTCACTGAAAAGACTAGAATGTATCTTAAAAATTTCAGTCAAGATACCGATGAACGAATTGTCGAACTATTTTATGAGGTTGTAAATTGGGTATTAGAAGGCTTTATGACAACATTGAGAAAATTTAATATAGAATTCGACCAATTTGATTATGAGTCTAAAGTTACGCATAGTGGGTTACCAGATGAATTAATTTTGAAATTAAGGCAATCTCCAAACATAAAAAAGGTGGAAGGAAAAGCGATCAGATACTCATACCCACCTGAAGCAATGAAAGAATTCCGGCAAAATCTCGGTTTTACGAAAAACGATCTTCCAATCAAGGGTCACATTCCTGAATTACAACTAACTCGAACTGACGGAACTGCACTTTATGCAGCTAAAGATATTGGTTATTCGATAACGAAATTCGAGAGTAGAAATGCAGACGTTGTGTATAATGTCATCTCAGTGGAACAAACGCTCCCTCAATTTCAACTATTATTACCGTTATATGAACTTGGCTACAAAAATATAGCCAAAAACATGAAACATTATTCTTACGAAAATGTAGAGTTGCGTGGTCGCATCATGAGTGGACGATTAGCACTTTATGTTACAGCAGATGAATATTTCGACGAAACATTTATTCGATCACGAATGGCCAAGCGAAAATCTGAAGTAGAGCGAAACATTGCCCCTCCCAGTGATCATGATGGGTGGCGGGAAGATAATGATATCTTACTCAAGGTTACTCAAGCTACAACTCGTTTTCCACTGATTGAAACCTCGCCTAAAAAGAGAATCGTCCTCGATTTAGATCGAGAATTGGATTTCCGTCGAAATAGCGGTCCTTTTGTACAGTACGCCCATGCCAGAGCGTGTGGAATCATAGAAAAAATTCTGTCTGAAAAAGGATTCATCCCAAACGTGGCAGTTAATCCTGTAGACTTAATCGATGACGATAGCATCTTTATTTTGACTCATCTCTTAAATTTGAAGGTCAGAATAGACAAGGCGGTCAACCAATTGGACCCATCAATTATTGCATCTTGGTGCTTTGAACTCGCTACTAAGTTCATGAGTTACTACGAAAAGTATCCAGTATTGAATGCTGAAAATGAACTACAACTCAAAGCAAGATTAGGTCTAATTGAGGCTGTTCGAATAGGATTAGCAAACGGGTTATCAATACTAGGTATTAATCCCACAAATAAGCTGTAACACTCAAAGGATAAACGCGATTACATAATAATAAATTACTTGAGTTTAAAATATCGAGAATGTACTTAATTGAATGGGAGCCAATGAGCGATATCCGATTAAAAGTTGATGAGGCACGAAGAGGTGATGTGGGTCGACAGATAGCTAGAATCTCAGTTGATGTTGCCACTGAGCTGGGACTCAAAACCGGCGATGTGATCACAATTAAAGGAACTAGAACAACTTACGCTAAAATCTGGAGAAGTAGCGCCCCGTTAATTAAACCAGATATGATCAAAATCGAGGCAATAATAAGACGTAACGCCAGAGTAAATCTGGATGAATTTGTTGAAATAAGCCCTGTCAAAGTAAAAATTGCAAAACAGGTATTTTTACAACCCATTCAACAAATAACAATTACTGCAAACTTATCTCCCTTTCTAATGAAAACCCTCATCGATCGTGTGATAACGCTAGGGGATATTATTCCTATAAATACTGGATTTGGGGGTTCAATTTATCTCCAAGTAGTCAAAACTAGTCCGGCAGGAGCATTGATTTTTCAAGAAAATACCAAATTAACTTTAGTATCAGAAGAATTTGATGAATATGAGAACAAAGAGGAATTTGACGAATCTTCAAAAATAGACAGAACGGAAGTACTCAAAGTAAGTTACGAGGATCTTGGAGGTTTGGATGAGCCAATCAGGAAAATTAGAGAAATGGTCGAACTTCCATTAAGGCATCCTGAAATATTTGATAGATTAGGCATTCAGCCACCCAAAGGGGTTCTTCTTTATGGACCACCTGGTACTGGTAAAACAATCCTAGCAAGAGCAATCGCAAGTGAGACAAGTTCATTCTTTATTAGTATTGGTGGACCCGAAATTATGTCAAAATACTATGGAGAGGCTGAAAGTCGACTAAGAGAAATATTTGAATCAGCAACAAAGAATGCACCCTCCATTATTTTCATAGATGAGATAGATTCTATTGCGCCAAAAAGGGAAAATGCAGGTGGTGAAGTAGAACGACGAATTGTTGCTCAGCTACTTTCATTGATGGATGGAATGGAAGACAGAGGAAATGTAGTGGTCATGGGCGCAACAAATAGACCAAACAGTATTGATCCAGCGTTACGACGGGGTGGACGGTTTGATCGGGAATTAGAAATTGGTATTCCGGATACAGCCTCAAGAAAAGAGATTTTAGGGATACACACCCGAGGAATGCCTTTAACCGATGATGTTGATCTAAGCGATTTAGCTAACCGTACGCACGGATTTGTAGGTGCGGACATAGAGACTTTGGCTAAAGAGGCTGCACTATCTGCACTTCGACGATTTTTGCCAGAATTAGACTTATCTAAAAGCAAAACTTTCGATTTAGAGAAATTACAAATGCTAAATATCGATCAAAGTGATTTTGACCATGCTTTGACAGAGGTTTCTCCATCCGGTTTGAGGGAAGTCTTTATTGAGGTACCGGATATTACTTGGGACGAAATTGGTGGTTTACACAAAGTGAAAACCACCCTTCAAGAAGCCATCGAGTGGCCGTTAAGATACGAAGAAGTTTTCAAGGTGATGAAGGCTAAAGCGCCGGCAGGAGTGCTGTTATATGGGCCTCCTGGAACAGGAAAAACCATGTTAGCCAAAGCTGTAGCTAGTGGCGCACAAGCAAATTTCATATCAATTAAGGGACCAGAATTGATCTCCAAATGGGTGGGAGAATCGGAACAGGCGATAAGAGAAATATTTCGAAAAGCAAGATTAGCAGCTCCCTGTATAATATTTTTTGATGAGATTGATTCGATAGCAACTATTAGATCTAGCGCACAGAGCGATGTATCGCAACGAGTAGTCTCACAACTACTAACCGAAATCGACGGGTTAGAAGAAATGAAAGGAGTTACAATTCTGGCAGCCACGAATAGACCTGATGTAATTGATCCTGCTTTGATCAGACCGGGGAGGTTCGATAAAATTATCTTCATCGGGGAGCCGGATAAAGAAGCCAGGATTGAAATATTTAAAATTCAGCTAGCAGGTATGAACATCGCTGATAATATCGATTTTGAAGATCTCGCCATCAGATCTGAAAATTATTCTGGAGCAGAAATAACAGCCGTCGTGCAGGCTGCACGGATGATTGCTATCAGGGAATTTATATCTGAAGTTCCAAGCGAGGATAAAATCGAGGAAAGCCTTTTGGAGAATTTAATGCTTACAAAGGACCATGTTATAGTAGCTTTTGAAGAAGAGAAACCCCGAGCAAAACGAGCATATTCATTTATCCCTCCGAGCATATCTGATATGAGAGATATTAATATCGCTTGATCCTTAAAATTATTCATTATTTTGACGATTACAAGGCTTACAGGGAAAATATTCAAAATGAATCGAATTTGACAGCATATGGTGCACTGCTAGAACTATGACAGATTTAAAAATTAGCAATGCTCTGAAAATTTTAGGCAACGAATATCGTCGAGAGATTTTGCGTTTACTTACAATTGAGGACCGTTATGCATTCGAATTATCAAAATTACTGAATATATCACAACGAGCGGTCAAGAAACATTTAGATTTCTTAAAAGAAATGGGAATCGTCAAGTCGGAAAAAAGAAAGTCCACAGAGGGTCCTGAGAGAGAATATTTTGAACTTGATCGAGCTGTAATTATCAGCTTCACGATGGCAAAAAATTTATTCCGGGCTTCAGTTAGGGCTTTAGATGAAGATCGGACCAAACTACCACCCATAAGTCCTTCATTGCAACTTGATGTCCCTAAAAAGGGAAGTTTAGATGATATGTTAGTTGAAGGGCTCAACTTACTACCTCAAATTCAGGAAGGATTAGATTTACTGCAAATACAACAAAATCGTCTACTTAGAGCATATCAGGGATTGCAGAGCCACATTATCGAACATTTGGAGGAAGAAAATTTTAGCCGGGACGAGATTCGGGTTGTTTTATCCCTAATCGAAAACGAGGGTCAGACTGATACAAATGAATTGGAAATAGCCATCGGTAAGATCGGCGATCTCGACTCTACTCTTCAAAGTCTAGAGAAAAAAGGGATGATCTCGGTTAAATATGATCAAACTGATGATGGAGTGGTTGCAACAATCGATTTGAAAGAGTTATAGTTGACTAGATATAGCTCGAAAAGTTTTACTTAGAACTCGAGTCCCTTAATTATATGAAAATGTCAGACAGGATTTCCGAACTAACATATGCAATTCGGGATATTCAAGTAATAGCGGATAAATTAAAAGCCCAAGGTCATGAAATTCTGCAGTTTAACATTGGAGATCCTCAGAGATTTGATTATGATGTGCCAAATGCGATTAAGGATCAATTGAAATCAGTGCTGGATGAGGCATATTATTCCAACTCAGTGGGTGACATCGATGTAAGGCAGGCGATTGCGAAGTATGAAAATGATAAGAATAATTTGTCGATTGACCCTCGTGATATGATCTATTTCCAGGGTGTTTCTGAAGGGATGCTTTTCTCATTTTTGGCATTTTTGAATCCTGGAGATCGGATTCTCGTACCAGGTCCTGCATATCCGGCCTATAATAGCTTAGGGACGGTTTGTCAAGCCGAGGTCATCTCTTACAGGTGCATAGAAAAAGAAAATTGGATCCCAGACATTGACGATATCGCAGCCAAATTAACGCCAAATACGAAGCTAGTCGTCGTTATCAATCCAAACAACCCCACGGGTAGCGTATATTCGGAAAAGGTTCTAAGGGAAATAAGAGATATTGTTGGCCAATCTGACGCAATCATTATTTCAGATGAGATTTATGATAAACTCGTAATCGAAGGCAATTACACACCTTTTTCTAGTCTCACAAAAGATGTTCCGATGGTTGTTTTTAATGGGTTTTCAAAGGTTTATCTAGTACCCGGTTATCGAGCTGCATACGGATATATTATCGATAAGACTGATGCCATTGAACAACCTTGGGACGGAGTCCGAAAATTGTGTCGAGTCCGACTCTCGGCCAGTACTCCAATTTCAAAGGCGGTAATCGCAGCATTGGATCAAAATCCAAAACACCTTCCAAGTCTCATTAGTAAAATTAAATCTCGACGCGATTTAGTTCTAAAAAGATTTAATGAAATAGATCAAATAGCCTCCACCACCCCCAAAGCAGCATTTTACATATTTCCCAAAATTGATTTATCAGCAACAAAATTTCGAGATGATAAGGAGTTTGCGTTAAGCTTACTCGAAGAGAAACAGGTCCTTGTTGTTCACGGATCTGGATTTGGGAAAGAATATGGACAAAATCACTTTCGAATGGTGTATTTAGCTCCGGAAGAAGTATTAGAAGAAGGTTTAACCAGAATAGCTGATTTTCTTCGATGAAATTAGAGTAGATCAGTGATTTTTCACTGAAATCGGAGATAGAATAATGAACCAAATTGCAAAGCTTT
>JACZSS010000579.1 GCA_022574115.1 Candidatus Heimdallarchaeota archaeon
AAGGGTATTTCATGGTTAGTTTGGAACCAATGTTTCCATCAACCCATTCAACCAGGGAATTTTCATAAGCATACGCCCTTTTGGTAACTAAATTGTAAACATTGTTTGACCAATTTTGAATTGTCGTATAGCGAATTGTTGATCCCGGCAGTGCAATAAGTTCAACAACAGCAGAATGTAACGAATCAGTTGTGTACGTTGGGGCGGTACATCCTTCAATATAATGTACTTCAGAACCTTCTTCTGCAATAATTAAGGTACGTTCAAATTGACCAGAATTTTTCGTATTGATTCTGAAATATGCTTGAATGGGGACGTCAACTTTTACTCCTTTTGGAATAATGACAAAACTACCACCGGACCATACGGCTGAATTCAAAGCAGCAAATTTGTTGTCATCTGGAGGAATAATTGTTCCAAAATATTTCTTAAATATCTCTGGATGTTCCTTTAGACCGGTGTCTGTATCAAGGAAGACAACGCCTTGTTTTTTAAGATCTTCTCTTAGGTTATGATAAACGGTTTCGCTATCATATTGGGCACCCACACCCGCAAGGAACTTGCGTTCTGCCTCAGGAATACCTAATTTGTCAAAGGTATTCTTGATGTCATCCGGCACATCATCCCATGAGGTCTCGGCTCGGTCGGAATAACGAACGTAGTAACGAAGATTTTCGAAATCAATATTCCTCATTAAATCATCGCCCCATTGAGGAAAAGGCATGTCAAAGAATTTTTTTAATGCATCAAGTCTGAACTCCAGCATCCATTCTGGCTCATTCTTATAGTTCGAAATTTGACGCACAACATCTTCGTTCAAACCGTAATCCGTTGCCGCGGTAAAATTCTCTGGATCTGACCATCCAGCTTTGTATTCAATTGAAATATCACTTCGAGTAACCATAAGACATCAATAATTTCTTTATATCAAGCGAAATTATCTATATTATAATTGGTATCGTTGTTTAAAAGGTACAGCATAATTCCTATTATCAATTGCTGTTAATATATATTGCATATTAAATTGCGGTCAATACATGTTGCATATTCTATATTGCATATTAATCCCTTATAAGGTTGCAGATTTTATGAGTTCAATTTTTTGTAGTCAAGTAGTGCAAAGTGGGGTTCTTTTTGGCGATATGGTCCAGCATTCTAAGAAAATACAGAAAGTAATTAATTATCAAAAAACCACTTAAAACCAGAATTAATGCCTGATGTGCTCTTAGATCTAACTGTCGCTCAAGATTATGGAATTCCATAAATTCATGTTGTTATTTAGTTAAAAAACATTGATTAGCATCTTAATAAAAGCAATCACAGCCAATAGACTAAGAATTCCAATCGAAACGTTCCAACCTGCCCTGAGTTCAAAAAATCCACGTACCAGCTCCTTGATATCACTCCCTTCAGTTGTTATGATTCTCTTGAAATTGTCGATCGGAAGGTAAAAAAATATCGCAAATACGATGACTGCCAGAGATGAAACCAGTAAATACGGATCAAAGGCGATAATTACCGCAATCAAACCCGTAATTCCAGTTAAACCAGTTGTAATTGCCACTAACAGGAGTCTTTGCGTGAGCATTTCAAAATCTTCGTTTTCTTCTTTATTAAATTCATATTCAGACATTATTTCACCTCAATTGCTAACTGCAAGTATCCTCATGAGTTCTAAAAAGAGTACTACGATCAGAAATGCGAACATCCCTAACAAACTCACATTTAATCGTCTAATACCTTCCATTAGCTCTTTCACATCTTGACCTTCGGTTGTATCGACCTTTCTCAAATTATCAAAGGGGAGAAGGAAAAGCACACCAATCAACATTATGAAAATATCTTTGGTAACGACAAGTGCCTTTTCTGAAGATCCAACATCACTAAATAACGTCCCTAGTCCGTCAAGTAGTCCTGTTGCGATCAACAGAAACCCAATTACTAGACCTCTAATACCCACGTCGGCGATAACTTTAGCCTCTGTATCCTTAAACTCATATGTCATCGTTTCGAGATGAATTCGATCTGATTTAAAATTTAACTTGATCAGGGTAGCTAGATAATCACTAATTTGCAAATGTTGAGCTAAGATAAGTTTCTTTGTCCATTAACGAACTGCTATTTTAACTTTCAAAATTTGTTTTCCGGTATAGTGGGATAAATATAAAGGAAAGTCGGATGTATTTTTAGAATTCAGAGGTTCGATCAATAATAGACAAACAAACTTCAATTTATATTGGGCATGGAGCACCTACCAATGCTATCACACATAGCAAATATCATGACGACTTACGAAATTTTGCTAAAGATACACCCAAACCTGATACCATTGTGGTAGTATCAGCCCATTGGGAATACTATTTACCGCTATATATTACAAGTGCGGACGTACCTGGTGTAATTTATGATTTTGGAGGATTTCCCCAAGACAGCCAAAGCCTATATTCTCTATCGTAATGAAAGATCCAATTTAAGGGAACAAAAGAAAACTATTCCGGCACATGTTCAAAAATTAGCAAAAGAAAGTAAAAAATACTTCAAAAATGGATTGGGAGAATTTGTATACTATCGTACTTACTCACGCTGGATAGAAAGCGAGGGACGACGCGAGACATGGATTGAAACCATAGATCGTTTTATGGATTTTATGAAAGAGAATCTTGGGGCACGATTAAGAGAAGACGAGTATTCGGAGGTTAAAGAGGCGATTTTAAATCAGCAAGTTATGCCATCAATGAGACTTTTGTG
>JACZSS010000580.1 GCA_022574115.1 Candidatus Heimdallarchaeota archaeon
CATTTGTAACTTTGTATTGGGCAGTATTATAGATAATTCTACTCAAATTACAAAGTAGTATCAAATGATCTGAATATTTACTAGGTAACATTATTCGTTCAGCTCGCACTGAATAGTTCGTTTTTGTTGACATTTTTTTCACCTTTTACACAAGTTATAATCTGCAACTTTAGGGGATATTGAGAAATCACATAAAGAACTGGTGTAAATCCATTTAAGGAGGCAGATTTTTTCGAAATCAATTAGAACTTGCAACGTGGAGATCACGAACATTGATTTCAAAGTCGTTTGACAGCAAGTTTTGGAGTTTGAGATCAGTTGATTGAAGACAAACATAGTAGGTACAAAAGAGGTGTATCTTTTACTTTTTAAATAAATTAATTTTTTTCTAAGGTCTGAGAACGTTAAATTTTATCTGATTACTATTGATATTTAATTTGGTCTTATTAAGAAATAAGAGTGAATTCAGCTCAACTCAGATTTAATTGAACGCACCCTATTAGCAACAGGGTTGAGATCTCTCAAAATTTAGTTAAATACGATCTAATTAACAAATTTTATGTGCTAGCACCCCTTGATTATTTCAAATCACTTTTTCCGTATCCAAGTATTCACCCCGGTCAACTTAAAATAGCCAAAGTAATCCTGAACAGTAAAAAATATGTCATCATAGAAGCCGGTACTGGATCAGGTAAAACAATTGCAGCACTCTGTAGTATGTTAGCAAGAAAATCTGTATCCGAGAAAATTCTTATTTTTACCCATACGATCAATCAAATAGATCCGTATATACATGAGTGGCGAAAATTGGTAGATCACCTCAACCGCCAGTCAGCTCCAAATAATAAAAGTCCCAAAAGACGAAGTCCAGTCATAATACCATTGCTAGGAAAAAAAATTATCTGTAACTGTCGAGTTGGACATAAATCCAAAAAAATAGGGAAAAGTAAATTGAGGAAAATATTAAAAGAGTTTAATTTTGCACTGTTTAACACCACCACTGATATAATTACTTTTTTTTCACAATTTGCAAGCCACCGCAAGTGTGTCTATGACCTCATCATTCAATTTCTTCCTCATTCCGATATAATTATAACTACAATGGGTTATTTCAATCATCATGAACTGTTGCTAAATCGGTTGAAGATTAACCCAAGGGATTTGCTTGTCATAATAGATGAAGCTCATAATCTTCATAAAATATCCACCTTGAAAATAAGCCTAGATGACGTAATTTTTTGCTTGAATCACATCGGAAATCATCCATTCCTAACCGAACTTTATACGCTGATGCTAGAAACCCGAGGTGAATTATCTGATCAAGTGATCGAAAATGTAGAAAAATGGCGTACCAATTATCTTCAAACTCTAGCAGAAATACAAAAAGGTGACATAGCAGATGTAATTACAGATAACAAACTTTTCTTGGATGATCGTTACGTTAAATTGAAGGATTTTGCGCAAACAAAGTTAGGATCATCAGTCAATTATATTATGGGATCGGAGTTAGTATGTGTAGGTCTATTACCATCTCAAAAGCTAGCAATTTTTGAGGCGGCAACAAAAATAATCCTGCAATCTGGGACAATCCTAGATCCTTCAAATTTTAAGAAACTGATTGGAATTTCGACAGATTCTCAATCTCTAATAATACCCAGTGTTTACGAAAACAATATTTTCAAAGGAGTTTTTCTTAATTTTACTACATCTCATGAAAATCGGACACGAAGCTCTTTTCGACAGGTAACAATATTTATTACACAACTAGTGAGACTTAATCCCCGGCACATTTTACTCATGTGTCCATCCTACAAATATATAGAGCTGCTGTATCCCTATTTGAAGCAAAAACTTAAACTTCCGCTGTTGCAGGAAACTGCAGCGTCCTCTGCTAAGATGATGATCTCCAATGTTCTCAAGATGAAATCGCAAGTAGTAATCTTAGGAAATCAACGAGGAAAAATTCTGGAGGGCAACGAATGGGTACTAAATGAGCATTCTTTGATTTCTAGCGTAGTTCTTGTGGGACTATCATACCCTGCGCAATCAACGGAGGAAAAATTGGTAAGAAGAATTCTGAGAAACGAATTGGGTAGTAATTTTTTAGCTCAATATTATTCGCTTCATTTTCCTATTCTGAGCAGAGTTTTACAATCCTGGGGTCGAGCAGTTAGAAGTAAGAAAGATAAGGGAGCGCTGATCATTCTTGAAAATAGAAGTTTAGAATTTTTGACTAGGCATATAAACACGAGAACCTATGCTAACTTTTCCAATTTGTGCCAGGATGTTAAACACTTCTTTGAAGGTTATCCGTCATTAGATACAGTATTACGAATGTAATTTTTGTTGACGCATCACCGGTCTATTAGGAAGATATAGCAGAGGACGTTTATGGACTCCAAAGTGACGATCTATTAAAAATCAATCTTAAGCTTCATCCTCTTTGTAGTCCCAAATTCAATCAATCATGGTCCAAAATCGGTGAGACGTACGATATACATTGTCTGTCAGACATTAATTCGATTTTCACCATACTTTCGTATGTTCTATCAAAGGATCAAACAGAGTAAAGCAGGGCTCAGATATGGGGTAATTATATCCAAGCCTTCAAAGTTCATAATTCTTCGAAATGCGTATTGTATTCACAATCCTCGCAAACTTCCTCCTGTTTTCCATACTTTTATAAATCAAGATCACGATTGTAACCCGGTGAACACTCAAGAATTTCAAGAATTGGGAAAAATCAA
>JACZSS010000581.1 GCA_022574115.1 Candidatus Heimdallarchaeota archaeon
TTATACGAAACTCGAAACCTTTTGATTACTAACCCAAATAATAATCACCCGATGATTTTTGGGCAAGATCTCGTTTACTCTCTGGTTTATTTACCCGGGGTCTTCCGGTATTACCATCTTGTCTGAAAGTAACGTTTTGAAGTTTCAAGAATGCGTTCATACCGTTTCGAGTTGACAACGGTGAGGATGCAGATCCTTCTATTCCAGAAATTCCAGTAAAATGTATAATTCTATTGCTGATATATGTTTGAAGCATCAAATCGTGTTCTATGATCAATCCGGTCGCACGCCGATGCATAATCATTCTTCTAATCGTTTTCCCAACTGCAATTCTGTCTTCCGATGAGATAAACGCTGACGGTTCATCAATGAGATATAAATCCGCTTCTTTCGCAAGACACTCTGCAATGATAACTCGTTGCAACTCTCCTCCGGATAATGTGTTCATGCCGTGAGATAACAATCTCTCAATTCCCAAAGGCCGTAATAATTCTGTTTTGTAATATGAGCTATTAATGACAGCTGGGTTGGAATTTCGTAATATCATCTCCACAGTATCCTCCGAGTCAAGTTCAATGTATTGAGGCTTGTAGCTTAAAGATAAGACGAGTTCACCATCATCTTCCTCTTCATCATCTTCATCTTCAAGCAAGATTCTTTTTCTCATCAATTCGATGGGGGAATCAACCGTTGTTGGCTCTTCTAAACCCGCCAGTAATCTTGCATATGTTGATTTACCAATTCCATTTGGTCCAACGATCCCAACAATATCTGATTGAAAAAGATTTCCGGGGCTGATATTCAGCTTAAAGCTGTCGTAGGCTTTGGTCATATTCCCATATGAAATCAATGGGTAACTTCTATCAGCATTGATGTCGGAAAGTTCAGAACGAATAAATTTCAAGGGTTCTGGTCGAAATCGCATATTCTCGACTGGAATGTAGCCATTCAGAAAAGTATTTATTCCTTCTTTAACGGACATTGGTGCCGTCACTACCCCATAAGCTCCAGATTCGCCGTAGTAGAGCTGAATTTGATCAGACATATAATCTAAAATTGCTAGATCGTGCTCAACTACAACTACCATTTTCTCTGGACCTAAGGATCGGATCTCTTGCGCAACTTTCATTCTTTCTCGAACATCCAGGTAACTTGAAGGCTCATCAATCAGATATATATCTGCTTCTCTCGCCAAGGTAGCCGCAATTGCTAATCGTTGGAGTTCTCCGCCTGAAAGAACTGAAATTTTCCTATCCCATACTGATCCAAGTGAAAAAGCGTCTTTGAGATCTGAGGTAACTCCCCTCTCGTCAACTTTTTCAAGCAAATCTCTGACTACACCTTTCGTCACACGAGGTAATTTGTCAACTGCTTGTGGTTTTGTTACGATGATTAGGTTATCATCGGCAATTCGCCTGAAATATTCTTGTAGTTTAGATCCTCGGTAGTTTTTGATGATCTCGTCCCATTCAGGTGGTTCATCGAATCGTCCAAGATTTGGTTTTATTTCTCCTGAGAGAATCTTGAGACTTGTTGATTTCCCTGATCCATTTTGTCCCACAAGACCTACTATCTGACCTTTTCGAGGCATCGGTAATCTGTGCAGTTTGAATTGATTTGGACCGTATCTATAAGTAACATCCTTATCAAGTTCTTTTGGTAAATTGATGATTTTGATGGCATTCCATGGATTACATTTCATTACACAAATACCACACCCATTGCACAGATTTTCAGAAATCGAAGCAATTTTTTTATCATCTAAAACAATGCAATCTATTCCGGTCAAATTGACTGGGCAAAATTTAAGGCAGAGGGATCCACAATCTTTGGATTTACAATCACCTCTCGATACTATTGCCAACCGGGTCATAACAACTTACATAATTCTTCTTGAGTTTTATAACGTTATATTCAGTCAATTCGATTCCATATATTTTTCATTTTAGATCAAATTAATTTATCCCAAGTTAATGAAGTCAATAAACTATTTTTTTCCAATAATCCTTAATTGATATGAAACGTGTATTCGGAAAAGTGGTAGAAGATCAACTTATATTGTTAACAGTTGTTTCTCTGTTACTAGCTATTGCGATTGGTGCCAATGATGAAACTTTTGCCCCTGTGACCGGATCAAAATTACTGTCTGTAAATAAGGCTGTACTCCTCGGCGCTGTTGTCCTCACTGTAGGCGCGGTGACGTTTGGTTTTAACATTGCAAAAGAAGTAGGTACTCAACTTACATCTGAAGGTGGTACCGAGGACTTGGCCCCGATATTAACCATTTTGTTTAGCGTCTCCGTTTTACTAATATTAGGCTCTTCGAAAGGTCTGCCACTTTCTACAACGCATACTATGGTCGGATCTGTGGTAACCTTGGCCCTAATCCGGGGAAACGAAGTTGACACCACAAAAATTCTTACAATTTTAGCATCGTGGTTTATCTCTCCTATTCTGGGATTTTTCGGTTCGTACTATACCATGAAGGCCATTATTCGCCTTAAGAAATCATATATCAGAGGTCTAGATGACGTAGATAGACTTGAGACATTATTTTCAAAGGGATTAATTATTGCAGTAATAATTACTGCTTTCTCCAGAGGGGCCAATGATGTTTCAAATGCGGTGGCCCCAATTATGGCAAGTTATCTAGCATTAGCAACTGATTCGGCGAATTCGAGTTTAATTGCTCGAGTTCCGCTTTTGCTTGCTGGTATTTGTATGGGAATTGGACTAATACTCAT
>JACZSS010000582.1 GCA_022574115.1 Candidatus Heimdallarchaeota archaeon
TCACCAGATGTTGCTGATGTAGGTATAATTGCAATGGTTTTGCTGAAGTTTTTGATTCTATCATATCGTTCGCCATTTAGACCTACATTAGATAATTCACCCATGATTTCATAGATTTTGCTATCTAATGCTGCTTTGACCTTTTTATTTTGAAGTTCATAGCTTTTCACAAACGGCATTTCCTTATTGGATTTCCACCCACCTACTCTATCTACCTTGTTAGCAGCAATTACAAAAGGAACTTTACGTCGTTTTAGGGTTTCAATTGATTCAAAGGTTTGAGCCTGGAACCCTTTGGTTAAATCGACGACAACAATTGCAATGTCCGACACCGACGCTCCTCTGGTTCGCAATGTCATGAAGGCTTCATGTCCCGGAGTATCAATGATGAGAATCCCTGGTGTTTTGAGTTTTAGTCCGCCTTTTTGGATTCCTTTTGCCAATTCTTCGATTGTTTCACGAGGGAATAAGGACGCACCAATATGTTGCGTGATTCCTCCGGCGTCTCTGTTTTGGACAACGGTTTTACGTACTTTGTCCAATAAACTGGTTTTACCTGAGTCGACATGACCCATAATCACTGCGATAGGGGCTCGAACTGTTTTTTCTTCGTCCAACTTAAAAACCTCTCAGTATTGGTTTACTCGTAAACCCACTCGTCTGATACAGGTGACCAGTCGATGAGATCATTATCGTTGAAATAGACACTCGCCTCATATTTGGCATTTTCAACTGAATCTGATGCATGTACCATATTTCTACCGATGTCCAACCCATAATCTCCTCGAATTGTTCCAGGCGAAGCTTCTACCGGATTTGTAGAGCCTACGAGCAGTCGTCCAACTGATACTGCACTTTTGCCTTGAGCTACAATTGCAAGCGCTGGGCTAGATGTAATAAATTTGACTAAGCCATTGTAGAAAGGCCTCTCTTTGTGGACCTCATAGTGCTTGGCAGCCAATTCTGGGGTGACTTGTAAAAATTTCATTCCGACAATTCTCAGTCCTTTGTGCTCGATTCGAGAGATAATTTCTCCAATCAGATTTCTTTGTACTGCATCTGGCTTAATCATAAGGAAAGTTCTTTCTTCTATAGACATCGTTACCACTTTTAATGTTTGAATAATGAAATGTTGAGATTTAATAGTATTTTTACAGATCAAACTTCACGTTTGAAATTACTTGAAAATCGACATCAGTTCTTTAAAAAAAATCATCCAAGCCACCTTTTACCTGACCCTTGGGAACAATAGTATTGGCGGTCCGATCTCCTTTTGAGACTAAATTTTCCACTTCGTAATACTCCATAAAATCTGCAGGATAGGTTTTCAGCAAATTTTTTGCAACGTCCGACTCCAAGTTCATATCCAAGTACTGTTCAATTTCACCTCCGACAAGAATCGCGGGCATCCTGTGAAAAACCTCAGCTGCTATTTCGTTTGCCTCAACAGTAATAATTATCATTCGATTTCGATCCTTATCATCGTTTTTATGAGGTAACCAGTAAAGACCTGCCACAGCGAAATGTTCGTCATTTTTCAACTTGAAATAATGCGGTTTGCTTGTGGTTCTACCCCCATCCTTTACTTTCTTCCATTCAAAAAATCCGTGAGCGAGTAGCACACACCTACGTTCGGCGAAGGATTTAGCAAACATCTTTTTTTCGGTCACTGTTTCAGCTCGCGCTTTCTGAATATCTTGGGGTGTATGTTTTGCCCAGTAGAATTTTTCTAGTTTGATCCCATCCCCATAATTAACTAGACAAATAACTGTATTTGTGGGTTTTATATTATACCCTTTCCAGATTTTGAAATTAATAGATTCTAATCCATACCTTTCAATTAGTGTTTCCTCTTCATTGTAATGAGCAAATCTGGAAGGCAACTTAATAACAACCAAGCGTTGATTTATTTCAACTTTACCTACGGAAAATAGATTTTATTTTTTATCCGCTAGCAGTAACTGCTCAGATTTGTTACAAATATTAAGTCAGAAAATCAGTTTCTACTTACTGTTAAGTCAGTCATTAATAAATAGCTTGACCAATAGTAGTTATCGAGAAAATATCGATTCAAGGTGAAAATATAGTGAATCAAAATTTACCACAAGTTGGCGATATTGCCAACCAACAATATAAACACGGGACAACAACTGTCGGTCTCAAGTATAAAGACGGTGTTGTTGTTGCAGCGGATAAACGTGCTTCTATGGGCTATCTCGTTGCATCTCCCAATGTTAAGAAAATCCTTCCGTTGGACGATTACACAGTTCTTACACTTGCAGGTCTTCCGTCAGACGCAGTTTACCTAGCAAAAGTTATGATAGCTGAAATGAGCTTATACGAGCTGGGAAGGGGAAGGAAAATGTCAATCCATGCAATATCCAATCTCTTCAGCCAAGTAATGTATGGCCAGTTTAGAACTGGGTTACCATATTTTGTACAAATTATCATTGCAGGTGTGGATAAGACGGGTGCTCATGTCTTCAACTATGATGGATCCGGTTCAATCACTGATGATGCTTACACATCAACTGGTTCAGGATCTCCATATGCGTACGGTGTATTCGAAGCAATCTATCAAGATGACATGGAAGAAGCAGACGCTGTTAAGACTGCCTTAACTGCTGTTAGATCTGCAATTATCAAAGACATCGCAAGTGGCGATGGTTTCACAGTTTTTGTAATCAACAAAGATGGTTCACGAGAATTAACAACTGACGAAATTCGTGCTTCACTAGGAGATA
>JACZSS010000583.1 GCA_022574115.1 Candidatus Heimdallarchaeota archaeon
TCCAAGGGAAGAAGTAATGAAATTTGTTGATTTTATGAGTAAGGAAAAAAAATACAAACATATCGTAATTGACTATATCGAAACTAGTGCTAAAACTGGCGAGAATATACAACAGACTTTTGAGACGTTGACCAAAGGTATTGTTAAAATGCAAACTTTGGTAAAAGGTTAACACGGACCGTTTTAACATTCAACAAAAAATATCCTCAATACGAATTCATTCTTTATTGGGTAAATAAGCACTATAAGGGATTTTATAATCCCTTTAACGCAAAGTCACCTGAATTTAATTGACCTACGAGAGTATCACCCCGGATTCTAAAAGCAGTGAACTTGTCGCTCTTTACTTATCCACTTTCATCCTCCGGACTGCATTTGGTGCCGCAATTTTGCTCTTTGACTGGTTGTTGGTGTGGGCAATCGAAATTTCACTGGGAATTGATCGGACCTCTAGTGCGGGTGCTCTGTTCTTAATCGCGTTTGCAGGCATTACGTATTATGTGGCCGAGATTTTACTCACTGGGTATTATGGAATGCGATCAGATAGAATTGGAGTCAAGCCGGTTATTTTGTATGCCACGATTGGAGCTGGAATTGTGTTATTGTTATACGCTCCATCTTCTCTCATTTTCATAGAATTTGGCCACGAGACTGCGGGGCTTTTGTTAATGACTTTGTATCTTGCGATAATCCATTTTATTCATGGCGTATTTGCTTCAGCTAAGGTTGCGCCGTCACTTGGTTTCATTAATCATTATTCAACAAGTGAAAATCGCACTCTTCACATGGCTTGGTATGATAATGCTATTCTTTATGGTCGAGCTGCTGGTATCATGTTCGGCGGTTTTCTTTGGATTGTGTTCGAGGTTGATAAGGTTCCATTTGAGGATCAAGCAGCTCAAATTGCAAAGACATTCCCAATTCTGTCAATTCTGATGATAATTGCAGTTGGATTGGTGGTATTTGGATTAAAAGATTATCAAGGTGAACCAGCTCCCGCAAAATCGTTTTCCATCAAACAAGATGTGAGGATCGCCGCGAAAGTGATGTTTGAAGAGAAGCGAAGACCTATGTTACTTCCGTGGATTTCAATTGCCGCGCTAATCGGTTCTGCATCTCTTTGGGGTCCAACGGTGTCATTTATTGTTTCAGGGGAGTCTGATTCCGATCGTGGATATAATGCGTTGCTGCCGATTATCGTCATACTGGTTGGTCTCGCCTTACCAGCCCCTTTCTGGGGAATATATGCCGATCGCAAAGGTAGAAAAAAGACCTTGCTTATTGGCTTATTCGGTATGCCCATCGCAGGTGTCGTTGGTCTTGTGGTAGGATATCCATTCTACAAGGACGATGTCTCAATCAGTAATCCCTATTTGCTATTATCCATAATGCCCGCTACTTTCTTATTTTCTGCTCTAATCCCAGTTCTAATGGGAATCCTCGGAGATACAGCGGAGGAGAATCAGGACGGGAAGGTTATGAGTGGCTATCATTTCGTTATTGCAACCGGAGAAATTGTTGGTATTTTAATAGGTGGCATAGTGATCGCATTGTTTTCATTTGTTCAATCACGGACTAGGATATTCGGGGAAGGGGAATCTGGGACTAATATTGCAATAACTCTAGGATTTGTGCTATTTGAGGGTATCCTTGTTGTTGCTATGATAATTGGGATTTATCGCCTTCCAGAAGAAAGTAAATACGGAACGAATGTTTAAGTTGCAATTTCACTTTTTGGAACATTTTTGATACTTCTCCAAAGATTAACAATTGTCTTTTTGTCTGCCGTTGTTACCTTCTCTACTTTCATTATTCTCATAGTATCTTTTGTAGTGGGTAGTTGTCCTTTTTCGTTTACAATAGGTATTAAGATGACAGATTCAAGATAATCCGTAATTTGGGATAGCGCTAGGCTGACTTCAATGATTGTATTAGATTTTTTGAGGAGCCCAAAGCTTGCTGAGACCAATTGTATTCTGCCAGGAATATCGAACGTTGCTCCAAAATTATTAATCAACTTATATTGAGAAACTCTGTCGATTTCAAATTGTTCGATTAGACTAACCAATGAATGGATTGTAGCAATAATGGACTCGTGATCAAACGGATTGCGTTGGGAGCTAGCGCTAATGGAAAGCGTAAATTTAGCTGCAATATCGTTGTGTTGATGATTTGTAAGATGAACTACTGGATAAATTGAGGATATTCCTGTAAAAATATTTTTCATGAGTGGAAGCTCGGCTCGTTTGGAGAATTCATAGCTCAGAATGACCATCATATCTATACTGGAATAATTTGATAAGACCTCAAGGTGATATTCTTGGAACAACTGCGTTGGGAGTACCAAATAGGTGCCAAAATTTACATCTTCAGGATCATAGATTGTGATAAATTTGTTTTCGTTCCATGATTTCCTAATTTCATTTAATGTATCAAACATGTAACCACCCTTAATAAATCCCCAATCCTTCGATTTTATTACTTTTTCTTTTGATGCTTTGAGTTCAAGTTCTTCGGCAATCGGTGGAGCTCCAAAAAAGGGAGGTGGAGTTTGTATAAGAATAAAACCAGTAATAGCCACTATTGCTATTCCTATTATCCACAATTTATATTTAAACTTTTCATACATGATTATTCTTGTGTCGTTTGTGCTATAATAAAATTATGGGAAAAACAAATAGACCAAATATAACCTTTTATTGTATGGAATGCTTTAAAGAACTTGGAACATTTCCTTATAGCT
>JACZSS010000584.1 GCA_022574115.1 Candidatus Heimdallarchaeota archaeon
AAGTGAAAGAAGAAAAAGTTAAAAGGAAACATAAAGTTTCACGTGAAAGAATGGTAATGGAAATTATGAGAAGAGAAATGGAAATGGGAAAAGGATCGCATACCGTTTCTTTACAAGACAACATCCAGAATTGACAGAGCTGCATAAGCAGTTTTATCAAGACGGAATTAAGATAGTGCCCAAAGGCTTACATCTTGATTTTGTAATCTTGAGTGTTTGGTTTATGGATGATGGAAGTCGTTGTAGAGATAGAGATGTTTATCTGAATACTCAGCAGTTCACAAAAGAGGATCAGGAAAGATTGCTCGAACTAGCTAAGCAGGAAATTCTCACTAACAATTTTCATACGTCAAAGGTTTCAATTGAACCAGATAACAATGATTATGTTTTGTGTCTTTATTATGAAGATGATTCTCGAAAACAGGAACTAGCTAATCTGTACAAAAAATTCGAAAATGATGGGTTAAGATATAGATATTGGAAATCAGATCTTGAGACATATTTAGGAATATACAAAGATCAAAATCAACACCTGAAGCAAGTGTTAGATTACCTCAAAAAAAATAAAATCGAGTTCATGTTTGATTTGGAGAAACATGAAATCCCAATTTTGGAAGCCAGATTAATCAGGAACCATGATCTAATTGCAGTTGACCACCAAAAAATTGATAATAAATATTTGCTCAGAGCAGTAGATCACCTGAAGATCTGGGGTTTAATGGTAAAAATCCGAGGCAAATATGAATTTATAAATTCGATCGACCAGTTAATCGATCGTCCCGATCGTCCCTAACCGAAATCGATTATATACAGGTTTCGGATATGAGATCCATTAGGATTCAAGTCAACGCTAAGCGGAAATATGTAGTACCTTTGACCATGTAACAATTTTATTTTGATAATTCTGTTTCTTTAAAAGTTGGTGAACCAATTAGATGACGGCGGTGACTTGAGAAAAGATCAAGAATGAAAGTTCTCCTGTAAGAATTAATTATGTCGAAACTACAAAAACACTCGATCCATCAAAAATTGATTTTTCATCCAAACGGCAGCATTTATCATCTAGAGTTCAATTTTAGAAATGTGGGAGAACCAACACTCGTCAAATCTGAGGTCATCAAGATGATAGAGGTAGCTCTAGATGATCTAGAGGATGAAAATAAGTCTGTTGTCAAAAAAATTCGTAAATGGTTAACTCAGGTACGTCGAGGTACGTCTCTGCTTTCAGCAGCATTTCCTCCATTAGTAGTAATTTCAATGATGGCTGAACTCGGGGAAGGTAAGATGCGAACCCAAAGCCAGAAAAAATTAGGTCTGAAGTACTTTGAAATCTGTTTTGCGATGTACAATGAATGCCGAGAAAGTTTTGGTCGATTATCCGAGCTGACTGATGAAAAGTTTGAAAAATTTGAGCTCCAAATTATGGAATCGGTTGAATCAGTAATTCAAAGAGTCTTCGAAGAACCTTATGCAGAAAAACGAAGATATTTTCTTAATTATTTGACCAAGATGCTGAACAATGCTATAGAAATCACTTTATCAGATAATGAAGAATATGAGGTAGATGAAAAAGAAGAATTTTTTTCCAACCTCCTAGATTTTCTTACAATCCCTAGTCTCAAAATGATAGCATGGATATACAAAAATTATAACGATTTCAGAATGTACACCAGTCGTCACAATGAAACAATTCTACTCTGGGATAAACAAATTTTGAAGATCTACGCTGAATTAGGCAGAACACCTAGGCCTGAAATTGACCGATCAATCAACCCATTTACTCCAGAGGATAAAGACCAGCTACTCAGGGATTGGATTTGGCATCGGATAACTAAGGAATTCGATCCGGGGTTGTATCCGTTTTACGTGGAACAACTAATTAATGTAGGATTGATAAATCGTCAGTACGGCACTCAATCTAGTACCACAGTCTCTAAGACATCCCCCGAGGGACAGTTGGCAGCCTTATTTCATAATGAACCCAACATTTTGTTGCTGGAAATTGTCGACCGATACCTGGATAAAAGCATAAAATCTGAGGGTTTAATCATGTTTGGTCAACCCTCAGTGAGATATTAGACCATTCTTGGAATCAGTTGATCTTTCGACCTCAAGTCGCTTGATGTATTATCTTCGATCGATCGACTGTTGCGCCTAGTAATTCGTTAGACATCAACCTCCTGTAAAAATCTGAGCGATCGTTCATAAAGCTGGCAAGCGGTGAGCTTGGCAGCTTCATCTGCTTCTTGACCATAGTATCGTTCGTGCGGAGTCATTCCGGTAGTGGAATGAGGTCGCACCTCGTTATAGAAATTCATCCATGAATCGAACGCATCTCGTAGTTCTGAGATGTTATAGG
>JACZSS010000036.1 GCA_022574115.1 Candidatus Heimdallarchaeota archaeon
GACAAAGATTATTATATCGAAATCTTTCTCCTGAGCAATATGAAGCAGCTTTAATTCTACTTTCTCAGTCTTTTCTTCAACGATTGGATCGAAAAGAGCGTGGCGGGGTACAACCTTTTGCTTTTGCTGTTTCTGTAATTTATCTTGCCGACCGCTCACTTGCAAGATCGCTCGGACGAAAACCCATATTAACCCAACGGAATTTAGCCAAAGCATCTGGTTCCGCAGAATTCACAATCAGGGATCATGTATATCGTTTTCTTGGAAAGCTCTATAAATCGAAAGAACCCGAATTAATTCGTATTGCCGACAAACATCTGAAGAAACTACAAAATAATAGCTCTCAGATCAATTGAGCTGACATATTAAGGGCGGTCATTTGCTAAATACGTAATCCTAATACCCAATATATTCCCGAGCAATTTCCCTCAGCGATCGGTGTGCGAGGATATGCATAATGCGAAGTCGGTTAAGACTGGTTTTTGTTAAATTATCCATGGGTAAGTAAATTAATCTGAAACCGTTTGAACTCACAAGGTATCTTTGAGCCGATGTAGGAGGTTTAGGCGAAACCAAAGCAATTATTTTTCCTAAGCTCATCTCTAAGGCAGTTGCAAGCAATTTTAATTTAAGATCATCAACACCAAACGGTATTAGTACGGGTAGTGCTACAGGTGGATATTGAGAAATAATAGCTGCGTATTTAATTCGTGATATCCCCGGCCCAACTAGCACATCACCTGGTGTGCTACTAACAATGCTGATGTGGGATTCTTTGTCATGTTCAGCAAACATTGTAGTGTGATAATTATATTCTTGCTCATCATAAGGTTCCTCTAAAAACTGGACAATTAAAGCTCCAATTTGGAATTCTTTGTTCGGAATTTTTTTTACATATAATTTACGTTCATGAAAATGTCTGATAGTTTCCTTATAATCGATCCCATCCTCTAATGATCCCTCAAATATTGAAACGCTACTGATCTCCTCGCGCAAAATCTCAATAATTTTTTTACGCAAGAATTCAAAGTAATTTTCGATAAATTCATCTTCGGGTGGATAGGATACATAGCCAAAATCAGAATATTGATCCCAGACTTCCTGCCATTGACCTGACCAATCCTCATCTGGGAATGGATCTAACTCATCCCAATCATTTTGATCCTGAACCTTTTGTAGAATTGGACGACGATAGCGTCTTTTGAAAACGAATTTGAACCATTGATTTGAGGTGGGATCAATTGCAATTTTGACAGAATTGTTAATCTCCTCATCATGCTTTGGCCTAAACGGAGAGGTTATTGCGAGTCGATAAACTTCAAATCCATAGTCGTCATCAACAATTCCTTTTGCTGCAGTTACAATGTCTATCACCCCCGGAAGAATTGAGAACCTAACCCTACTCAGATTTCGAAGGTATTGAAGGATCTTTACATAACTGGTAGTTGTAATCGGTGTATCAAATTTGATAAAATATACTTCACCAGCTTCTAAATAAAGGCTCTTTAGCGAATCGATTAGATCAAAATTATTAGGGTCCTTCCAGAAATGTCCGATGAAAAATGGCAAATCATCAGTTAGATAATGATAATAGTTGGGATGGATATCTAGTGAAACCCAAGATGTCAGATCCGTGATTTGATCTGCGTTCTCTCTAGTAACACCTATTGTAGAAATTAACTTCTCAGGACTCCAATTTGAAAGGCGTTGATATTGCCGTCTGAAACCGTTTCGTATGAGTATTTCCTCAATTATTAAAAAATGAGCAACTCCAATCATGACTAGTAGGTTCTTAGATTTTGATTTTTGTACCTCCGACAGTACGTTTTTTCCCATTGCTAGACTTCGTTTGAGTTGAGTCGCATCTTCAAAATGTTGAACTATACGTTGATTAATTCCCTCAAAATAAGTTTTCCACCCAATCGTAGCCAACTCTAATGGTCGAAGATCATTCAGCCGACTTCTTGTTTGAGCCTCCTGATATGAGTCCATGAAAGAAACGACGATTTTCTTACGTAGTGCGCGATTTAATGCATAAAATAGTGGCTCACCAATATGTACAATGTAGCCAGCTTTATTCAGCTCAACAATTTTTTCTTGAACATATTCTGTTTTTGTCAAAAGTGATGGTGTTGGAAATCTAGCCACTGCTTTGAGGAACAGACGTTCAAGTTCAGATGGTAATTCAAGAATCAAATGGTCGATTTGAAATTCAGTGAATGCCTTTTCTGTATACTGAGTAAATAAAAGTGAATTATGAATCTGGGGAAACAAATGAACCCGTATATCACCTCTTAGCATTGAAAAAATATATGGATCTAATTCTGGAAGGTTCTTGTTCATGTAAAGCACATCTTGTTAAATGTAATTT
Source organism: Candidatus Heimdallarchaeota archaeon (assembly GCA_022574115.1). Taxonomy (GTDB): domain Archaea; phylum Asgardarchaeota; class Heimdallarchaeia; order Heimdallarchaeales; family Kariarchaeaceae; genus LC-2. The sequence continues at coordinate 2,372 of JACZSS010000036.1, forward strand.
AAACCATCATCACCAATTATTTGTTGGATCGAAGAGTAAAAACACGTACGCTGGTCTTGACTTGTTTGTTTTTGTAATTTAAGAGTATACTGTACTATTTGGATGCCCGATCTAACGGAATACGGTTTACCAGCAACATGTGAATTCTGCAAAAATGTCGTTACGATCTCAACTAGCTCTTCTGGCGCGAATGGGACATTATAGCGAAGAATTTTTTTCTCTTCTTCTGCTGATGGAAAATCTATTTCAATAGTTGGTTGGAGCCGGCTGACGATATATTCAGGCAATTCGAAAGTTGACGCATCTGTATTCATAGTTACTGCTAATCTAAAATTCTTATGAGCAGGGATGGTAATACCAGCAATTTGTGATTCAACATACCGTCTCAGGTCCAGTAAGGGTGCTAATGACGCCCATGATTTTTCTTGCATCCGATTACCCTCATCTAAAATACAGACTGATCCGGTGATCATAGCGCTGACCAATGGAGATGCAACATATCTTATTGTTTGACTATCGCGAATGACTGGGGATACAATCAAATCTTCTGGTCTGGTATCCATTGTAGCCTGGAAAAAATAGCAATCTTTTCCCAGTGCTTTAGCAGTGGCATAGCCCATAGTTGTTTTTCCAACTCCTGGTGGTCCAATGATTTGGGGAGTTAATGGTATATCATTTTCCTCAAGGATTAACCATGCTGCTATTAATTGATCTTGGACTCGTTTTTGTCCAATCCAGTTAATATTGAATTCTGTGGGTTTCGAAATTGATAAGCGAACTCCATCAATATCCACGCTTTGCATCTGTAATACATCTATCATGAATTGGTTTTAGGTTTTTGGAATAAGCAACGGGTTTCGCTTAGTTCTGAATTAGTCAATTGTGAACTGGTAGAAAATTAATTTCGGGAAATGCCCAAAATATATACCCATCAGTAATTGCTCTAAATGTATCTGCAATTTTTAAGCCATTGAACACTGAGATGACTGCTAGAATTTCACTTTCTCCATGGTTTGTGTTTATTTCAACAACAGATGCCTCTGATTTCATCAATTCCTGGATAATTGAACCTAAGAATTTTTCAGGAGAATTGATTTCAAGGGTATAATGAGGCTCGTGAACTTTAGCACGACTTTTCGTCAAGGCTTCTTTAATCAGCATGGATCCTATAACTATACCATTTTCATAGGATTCGTCATTGATCTTTTCAGGAAAATCGTTAATTGAAAATATGAAATCTTTGATTTTAATCCCTGAAAGAGGTGAAATTTTCATGTATTGCTGGAAAACAGAAAGTATACCTTCGAGTAATGTACCTTTTAATCGTGGTTTGACAAAGAACTTGTTGTTGTGGCTATCTTCGTAGATTAATGTCGTCATAGGCAAGTCATCCAATCTTAAAAATCGACTGCAGTGAATAATCACTCCATCTGTCTTTTCAGAGGAATAAGTCTCTGAAGTTGTCGGGATCTCAAATTTAATTATATTTGGTTCTGAAACTTCAATATCAAAGTCCACCGCCTTTAAATCTGAGGTTAGGATATCCAACTGCAATGTACCAACACCAAGAGCAAGCATTTCCCCTGTATCCTTATTTGTCTCAAATTCAAGACCAGGTGTAATTTCAGCAATCTTGGAAATCTCTTCATGAAGTTTTGATAGGTCGTTTATTTTCCGTGGCTCGATACTCACCGCCACTACGGCTTCTTGAACATACGAAAAATTTTTAAATTTCAAATTGGTTTCTAGTTCCAAGGTCAAAAAATCTCCTGGATATGATGGCCTTGACAAGACAAGACCTCCAATTTGACCAACATTTAGCTGAGTTGTATCTTTAATTGTTCTGCCGTGAATGTTTAGAATGCGATTAATCCGAGTTTTCATGCCAGTCGATGAAGAGGTTAACATTAATCCTTTTTTAACCGTACCAGTGATTACCCTAGCCATGAATGCTACCATATTATTGCTCGAAAATCTAAACAAGCGACCCAAAAGTACCACTGGCTTATGAGTTGGCTTTGGATTCCTTAATTTTCGAATCAACTTTGCATCAACTTCGCCGACTATTAAACTTGGAAATTTGTTCCGTTGACCTGTGACTGGGCTTGGGAGTTTGTTGACTATTACGCGCTTCATTACAGCTGGTAAGGAAATTTTGGGATTGATTTGTATATTCTCTTGGGAATATAATTCTACAATATTTGATAATTTTCCTCCCTGATTTACATATTCTGCATCTATTGCCCACCCATCGATTGCACTTCCTAAAATTATAGTTCCATTTGAGAACTTCGGGTGACCAGTATCATTTTCACTAAACTTCAGGTAAATATTTCGAATTTCCCCAATTATTAATTCAATTTTCTTTTGAATACCTGTCAGATCAAGCCCTAACTCTTTGATTAATCGGTCTATTTTGTTAATAAAGAGTACCAGATCAATATTTTCTCTTATAGCTTGGATGAGGACTGTTTTTGTCTGGGCCATTATTCCTTCTACTGCATCTACTAAGATAATTGCACCATCAACTAAGCGTAATGACTCTGCAACCTTACCAGAGAAATCAACATGTCCAGGAGTGTCTATAAGATTGACTAAGAATTCTTCATTTTGTTCTTTAAATATGAATGTTGCCAAACTTGATTCAATGGTAATGCCGCGCCTTTGTTCTTGAGGTAGAAAATCTAATGCACGGGCCGAGCCAGCAAGGTGTTCTGGAAGCATTCCTCCCGATGCAATAAGATAGTCCGATAGAGTGGTTTTACCATGATCAACATGAGATATAATAGAGAGATTTCTAATGCGATCAGAACTGATCTTGAATAACTTCTCTTTCAGATTATGGCTCATAATGAATCACTACCTCAGGATAAAATAGGATTTCGTTAAATAAAAGAATTATTAATATCTTCAGAGTTTTATGACTTTCATTAATGTAAGGATTTCATTAATTTGCCAAATTTCAACTTTTGAGCCAATTCTTATACGCTCAACAGGGATCTGTTGAAGTGGTGTCCAAGCTGTGAGGATTAAATTAAACAGGGAGCCTTCTACGTCAATCATGGCTAAATGTGGTGTTTCGAATGAAGATGTAAGCTTTTTAGAAACCTTTAAAGGTTCCACATTATAAAAAAATTCCTCCTTATCAGACATTCCTGAATCCTTTTTGCGATAATTTTGGATCGATTTTATTTCAACTATTAGTTTTTTTGGAGTAAGGATCTCCACCTGATTATTTAGACTGAAATCGGTTTCTATTATATTGATGAAGGCGTGATCGTATCCTCCATCGAACCTCCACAGGCTCAATAGAATGGTATTACCTTCGGTATCTGTTTGTGTATCGAAGACAATGTAGTAAGCATCATCTACATATTCGTTACTATATCGAATAACATCATATTTTACCAATTGCTTGATCAATTTTCGATTTTCAAATTTATCAAGGTTGAACATCCGTACCCTAGTTTAAATAACTGTATGAGAGAGTAAATACGCCATTTTTTACGGTTGCAAGCGGACCGTTTAATCGAATTTTTTGTTCGAATTCAATTTGAGTGTAGTAGCTTGTTCCTTCAATTTTTGCTGATATAGAAAGGATGAGATCGTCCATTTTCCAATTTACAAGTCTTAAATCGGTTACTCCCGGCAAATCGACAACGATTTGACCTCCATTTTCTCCATGCGGAAGAATTTCATAATATGGTTCAACCTCTTCTGTTTTACCAAAATCATATGGTTCTGTACCTGCGTTTTTCATGAAATCTTTCATTACTGTTTCAAAATTTTTAGCCATGTTAGGATCTACCGGAAAGTCAAAGTTTGACCCTTCTGTCATTAAATCCCGAAATTTATCTAGCATACCTTCGCCAAATAATTTTGACATCATGTTATTCAGCTCTTCTGGAGGGATATTTTGTAACCGTTTCATCATTTGCTCAATCATCTCACGAAATTCATCTGGTAGATTTTCAAACGGATCGGAACTCATATCTTTCACATTGAAACTTATTAGTCAATTTAATTACTATACTTCCGGCTATTAATACTTATTATAAGCCTAGTATGAAATTGAAATAATTCTATTTTGCCTAGATTATCTCTGCAATACCCGGATCGCGATCAAAAAGTAAAAATTATTTCAATTTTACTTTTGTAAGATTTGCATCGATATCTCTTCAAGCTCTATTATTCAGGTTCAAAATATTTAGGTTTTCAGCGGCAGCCAAATGGACAATCAATTGAAAACAGGTTGGAAATAGGCTTTGCAAAATCAAGATTGATTGCTTCATTTCAAGAAAATAAGTATAAATGCGTAAGCAGGACAGATAGAGGGGTTAGCGCGATTTGTAATATGTTTTCACTTTATTTGGAAAACAAACCAGATCTAAGATTAATTAATTCTAATCTTCCTGACGAGAATTCAATTATTGTTTACGATTACTGTATAATTCCCGAGAAATTTGACATTCGGGTAACGAAAAGCAAAGAATACAAATATTTTTTACCAACAATACATCCAGAGATCAGTGTTGGACTGGCAAGAATCCTTGATTTTATTGGACTCCATGATTTTTCAAATTTTATTAAAGGTGATGGAGCAGGAGAGGATTATCCAAATTCTAATATTTTTCATATTGAACTTGTTACTAACGGATCCTATCCATTCATCCTGTTTCGAGGAGATAAATTTGGGAGAGAACAAATTAGGAGAATAATGGGATTCCTCTTAGATCCAAAATTCCTTACCGTTAACCCTCTGCAAATCCTTGAATCTTCATCCAGGCCAAAAATAGCTTCAGCGGATCCGGCTAACCTATGGCTTGTTTCAATAGAGTATGAACAAAACTTGAACTGGAGTTCAGATATTGACCATGACGGTTTTAGCAAGAAAACACGCTTAAGGTTGCTGGAGGTGAATGCTGAAGCAGCAAATCAAGAACTCTATCTATTTAATACTCATTTTTTTAGGCTTAATGATGCAATTTGAGCAAGTAGAGCAGTGATCTGGATATCTGGTGATGCCCCTTCCGTCAGTCTGTAATCGATCTCCGCAATTAGTTTAAAGATCTGCAATAAGCTCTCAGTTTCTATATCCAATTTCTGAATTTGAGAATTGAATTCTCTTAAAATATCACTACCAGCTACCCCTCGGACAAAAATGAGCTCCTGAAGTTTTTTCTTTGCAGTGTCAAAATCCTGATCCAACGCAAGTGTCATAATTGTTGAGATTTCCTTAGAATCTACCCCACCGACAGTATTTAATACCTCCTTACGAGTTATTTCTTTTCCAGTCGCAGCAGTAGCTTGTAGTACATTTATCGCTTTTCTCATGTCTCCGTTGCTTACCGAGAGAAGGGTATCAATACCTTGTTTTTGATATTTTAAGTCCTCATTTTCAGCTATTTTGATAATTGCATTTCTCATTTGTGTATTGGATAGTTGATTAAACCTAAAATATGCACATCTTGATTGAATTGGTTCAATTATTTTGCCAGGATAATTACAAAGTAGGACAAATCTTGATGTACTAACATAGCGCTCCATTGTCCGCCTTAGTGCATGTTGAGCTGCAGACGTAAGCGCGTCGGCTTCATCCAGACTAATAATTTTAAAGGGAACACCTCCTGTGGGTAACGTACGAGCAAAATTTTTTACCGTATTTCTAATGACATCAATACCTCTCTCATCACTCGCATTAAGTTCCAACAGATTATCTCGGAGGTACTCTTTGCGGAATATTTGTGTGGCCAAAGCAATGACTGCAGAAGTTTTTCCTGTTCCTGGCGGGCCAGCAAAAAGGAGATGGGGTAATGATTTACTACTTATGAACCCGAGTAACCGCTTCTTTATTTCATCATGTCCAATTATTTCATCGATGGATTTCGGCCGATATTTTTCGACCCACATTATATTATAGCTCAAGTCCTGAACCACTAATGTTCCATGATATTAAATAATTAAAAAGATCGTTGGTCGCATATCACCATTTAGTATAATCGCTTTTGTTTACAAAATAGATTCATAAAAATCATCGTTGCGCAGATACCATCCCAGATCAATAATGGGATTGAATTTCTGATTGAGGACAGTACCGAATGCAAAAACCCGATTGAATTGATCAATGGCCAAATACTGCCCATCACGTTTATTTGTGTGTACTGATCTTCCTTTTGTTAACTCGATCAGTTTTATAAAACTAAATTTAGCGGTCTTGAAATTTGCGATTGCAAGGAGTATTCCTGGTAGAAGAATGATCCTATCTCTTTTTATAGCCATTATAGGTATTCCAAGAAGTTTGATATCTATAGCAGATAATTCTGCAAATGAAGAACTAATAGAGTATAAGACAGAATTATTTCGTTGTTCTTGAGATAGATATTGGTATGTAGGATCAAAACTGATCTCTATCTCCGATATATGCTTTATCAGCTCGGATAGAGCGACTGGATCAACTTTCATCTGTATTCCGCTTTCGAATTTTGATTATGAAAAACCCATCACAACCATGTGATGAGGGCAATAATCGCTTTGCACGTTCAAACAAAGGATTGATCTCTCCGATTCCGGCATATCCAGGAATGTCTATCGATTCAATTGTGACATCACCAAGAATATTTTGGACAACAAGTTCGTTTTCAATCGGAGTCAAAGCACAAGTTGCATAAACACAGTAACCGTTTGGTTTTAACATTACAACTGCTCGTTTCAACAAAGAGAATTGTATTTTTTGCAGCGCAAAGCTTTTGAGAATTTTCGTTGAATTGCGTCTTCTTATGTCTGAGACAATTAACCCATCACCGGAGCAAGGTGCATCCAGCAGAATTCTGTCAAATCCACTTAATTTTAAGTTGGCTCCATCACTTATTGACAGAGAATAGTTTTGTACGTGATGTCTGGACAGATTGTTGATCAAGGCTGAGCACCGGTTTTTTGATATATCGTTCACAACTAATTCGCCCTTTCCCATCATCCTTTCAGCTATAAAACAGGATTTTCCGCCTGGTGCAGCAGCCATATCAAGTATTTTCTCCCCTGGTTGTGGATCCAATGCCTCAATGGCTAACATTGACCCTAACCCTTGTGGCATGATTTCACCTGACAAGTATGCCAACGAAGATCCAACTTTTTTCCAACCGCTAGTCACCAATAAGCCTTCATCCAATTCGATGATGGGATCTACAGTAATTTCTTCTTTTTCCAGCTTATCCATGATTTCATTTTTTGAAGTTTTTAATTTGTTAAACCTTATCGTTTTTTTCAGATCTTGAGGCTTCATCTTGAGCATCGAGGTAATTTCAGAAAATCCAAACCATTTGACAAGTTCACTTACTAGTTCATAATTTGTTCCATACTTGTTCGAGAGGTCTCGTATGTCCTTTCGGAACGTATTTTTAGGCTTCAAAATACTCAACTAATATTCTCCAAATGTTGGAATACTTAGAAATACTTTCGTTAAATACAATGTATATTCCAAAATTGGTAGCCCATAGAACTCATCTGGGCATGATACAGAATTAATTTTGACCCCGGTGATCTCTAAGAGATAGTCCAATTGGTTTATCCGTTAAGAATTAAAGTAACAGCTATTCGATTCAAGTTACTCATTAAATTCATTATGTGCAAGTCGTTTTAGTAAATTCTTAGTGATAAAATATTTTCTTTCCCATAGTATATAGAATCGATCGATCGACCTGACATGTAATAAATCAAAGATAATATATATTTTGATTTTCTAGCAAGTTTGAACAATGATTGACAACGGATCGATGATCACTATTGATTATACCGCGAAAATTGATAATGAAATTGAAGGAACTGTATTTGATACCACCATCGAGGAAGTTGCTCAAACTGAAGCCATCTTCAATCCTGAAAAGTTCTATGAACCGATGCTGGTAGTAGTTGGTCAAGGATGGATCCCAGTGGGATTAGAAAATGCAATAACGGCATCATCTGTCGGAGAGAAATTTATCGTAAACGTGCCATGTGCTGAGGCCTATGGTCCTAAGGATCCATCAAAAATCAAACTTGTTGCCCGAAGAGAATTCCAGAAAAAAAACATCAATCCTTCAATCGGTGATAGAATAACAATTGGAAACCAAACTGGAACCGTCATATCTGTCGGATCCGGTCGTGTCAGAATGGATTATAATCATGTGTTGGCTGGGAAAGATAGCGAGTACAATGTATTAGTCC
>JACZSS010000585.1 GCA_022574115.1 Candidatus Heimdallarchaeota archaeon
GGTGTATGCAATTGACAACAGTTATCATTGTGTAAGAACATTTACAGCAAATTTTGGAAAAGTCGCTTGGCAATCTGATGTATCACTATTACGAGCTGAAACAATTCTAGATAAAATTTCAGGTACGCCATTTCTTGTAACGGCATCCCCGCCTTGTGAACCCTTCACCTCAGCTAATCAAGATAGGATCCAAAATCCGTATATCAGGATGTTTGATGATCCAACAGGTAGGCTAATGATTCACAGTTTGAGATTAATTGCTGATTTGGATCCAAAATATTTTTTGATAGAGAACGTCCGTGGTATAATTGAAGGAGAAAATCGATCGCTTCTCGAGGATGAAATTGCTAGATTAGGCCTAGGTAAATCATATTTCACGTTTGTTGATGCAATCAAATTTGGAGTACCCTCAAATCGGTTACGTGTATTCATTTCAAATTTTCCAATAAAATATCCTAGACTTAAACGTAAAACGGTTAGTGATGCAATCGCCGATTTACCTGAACCCAATTTTCCAGATGATTTGGACTTGCATTATCAATTATCAATGAATAGAGAACACGAAAAGAGACTACCCAACCTCAAGCAAGGGAACAGTCTTGTTTTCTTCAGAGGAAGTAATACAGATCACCGAAATTTTTTAAGGATTAGTATGGATAAACCCGCTCCTGTAGTTATGGGGAAGAGTAGGTTTTTTCACCCAATTCAAGATCGGATGCTCACGCCAATGGAAGTAGCAAGGTTGATGACATTTCCTGATAACCATCAGTTTATCGGCACGGGCGAGCAGATCTTGGACATGATTGGCGAGGCCGTTCCTCCAAAAATTTCTGAAGCGATTGGGAATAGCTTAATCAAACATTAATCGGTCTAGAATCAAGGTACAATATTTGATTCCTTCAAATCATAATAGAGAACTATGAGCAAGCTTGGTAGAAATGTAAATCCAATTAGCACTACCACAATCGCGGACTCAAATCCAATTATAAACCACATTATTGACTTGATGATCAGAAAACTTCCCACAAAGAAAAAGATTATACTCATTGGGATTAATCTGATTTCTCTTGTCCACTTACCGTGTTTTGAATTTGGACTAAATAAGCCAAACAGTCCGCTCAACCCGCTTGTAATCGTTAATAAATTACTGGCTAGTGCAATTATCAAGAATCCGGGAATATCTCGATATCGATATTCACTATACTCGCTTTTTCGAGACAGATAGATACTATTGGTGATCAATAAAATATAGACTAAGGAGATCATAACAGGCGTTAGAATTAGTGAAGAAATACCTGAGTATGAAAACCTTTGAGCATCAACACCTCTGCTAATAAGTATAACAAAAGAGAGACAATAAACGTATAGAGCAACAACAACTGGTGAAATAGCGAGGGTTCCAATTATATCTATTTTCTGGCTCCTACGCAATGACGGGGTCTTAACAACTTTCATGAATTGGTTGGTCAAAACAGTCGATGCTCCATTTGACCACCTCCAAAGTTGCGATATCTGAAGTCTGTAAGTTGGGGGAACAAGACCGATTGATCCTATATTGTCAAAATACATAGTCTTCTTTCCTAGAGTAAGATATGCTAGCGTCAACGAATTATCTTCTGTAAATGAGTAAGTGGGAAATCCACCAATTTGAAGTAATTCATCTCTCCTGAAACAGGCTGTTGATCCTGAGAAGAAAACAGTATCATTCAAAGTTTTATTGCGCTCAAATATTTCAAAGAACAGAAGGTACAGTCCAGCAGACCAAACCTTTGCGAGAGTATTCAAATCTCTGAATTCCTTCTTGGCTTGGATATAGCTAATTTCGGGGTTGTTTTCAAGCAATGAGACAAAAGTGCAAAAAATATTTTTGTGTGGTATTTGATCATAGTCAAAAAATACTACGTAACGGGTTTGTAATTCTTGAAGAATCAAATTTAGCATGCCTGCCTTGTATTTCTTATTTTCAATTCGATGATGATGAGTTGCATTAAATCTAACGCACAATTCTTTATATTGTTTCACGAGTTCCGGATTGGTGGTATCATCTCCTAGATGAATAGCAATCTTGTCTTGCTGATAATTAGCCGATCTTATTCCCGATAAGGTTTTCTCTAAATCTAGCGAGTTTACAGAACGAATTGGAATGACAACTTCAATAAATGGGTACTCGTCTAAAGACGTTACATATTGCAGTTTCCCTTTATTTAGAAGAGAATTGATTATAGAGACAATGAGAATATAGATTTGGGCAAAGAAAATCGCTTCAAAAGATATTTGAAGTAGAGTAATAATTAGATCTAAACTGCCCAGATTTGTTTTTCTTACGAAATTAAACGCGCCGATGAAGTGTAAAATAGCAGAAATCACAACAAATAAATTTAGAAGTTTTAATAGCCAAGCGATAGTCTTAGGAGTCATAATTGCTTATTCGAATTCCACTTTAACGCCAGTCAACCTACTCATGGTGGCCATCACATCATCGTGTTTTTCCAATTTTTGTCTTACATCCTTGAGTATTAGAGACAGACTGCCAGCCACTGCGTTCTTGAGATCAGCTGGATGGACTTCTTTCTTTTGGAACGCTTGACCTAACTCACTTATAGAGTCATATTTGACATCGCCACCAAATTTTTCAGGTCGAACAATCTCCAATTTGAAATTATTTTCTTTGAACAAAGCATGTTTGGCAATTTCAAGTACGGAATTGTTTTCAATATCACCTTCTGGGCAATACG
>JACZSS010000586.1 GCA_022574115.1 Candidatus Heimdallarchaeota archaeon
ATCATGAAACCTCTGTTTCATTCAGTCTGACGCTGGAGTTACACTCATTTCGCTCAACGCTTATTAAGTAACAAGTAATACGTATATTTAGTATGACACTCGCAATTGAAACGATTGAATTATCGAAAACATACAATGGCGAAGTTGAGGCATTGAGAGAACTCTCAATGCAAGTCAAAACAGGAGAATCAATTGGCTTTCTTGGTCCAAACGGAGCAGGTAAAACCACCACAATTCAAATTCTTCTTAATTTGATTAAACCAACTTCGGGTGAAGTTTATTTATTTGATGAGCCAGTAATTGGTCAGGAGAGATTTGTTCTGAATAAAATCGGTGCATTAGTAGGAATGCCTGGTTACTTTGATAAATTATCTCCTGATGAATTTCTCAATTATACAGCTCGAACTTTCAAGATGAATAAGAAGGAATCTACGATTCGAATCAAGGAAGTTCTAGAGCTCGTGGGCTTAGCAGATGTCCGATTTAAAAAAGTTGGTACGTTTAGTACTGGTATGAAGAGAAGACTGGGAATAGGACAGATTCTTATTCATGATCCTGAGCTAATTATCTTGGATGAACCAACCAGTGGTCTTGATCCGAAAGGAGTTAGAGAAGTACGAGATCTGATTAAAGAAATTAACAAACAGGGTAAAACCATCTTCATGACTACTCACAATCTTGCCGAGGTTGACGAGATCAGTGAGAGAGTATTATTCCTAAAGAAAGGTCAAAAAATAGCAGATGAGCAGATCTCTGATATGCGAAAACGGTTAGGATCTAAGCAAATAGAGTTAAAATTTAGTAGAGAATTGGAGGAAGCAGATTTAGATGCAATTTCATCAATTAGTGGAGTTAAATCTGTTTTCAAAGGCGATAATTACTTTATCGAATACACTGGCGAAATATTGGAAACTCAAAGTATTCTTAGCAGTTTAGTCGCTAAAGACTTACCCGTCTACTCCTACGCACCTAAAACTCTTACTTTAGAAGATATTTACCTAAAAATTTTCGGCTCAACACAGGAGGTCACAAATTAATGAGCTCCATCACAAAATCTGTTAAACAAGATGCATTTGAGATTAGATCAAATATCAGATTTGAAAATCTGAAAAATTTCCGCAATGGCAAAATTCGACTCGTCTTCGGAATTGGGATGTTGATCCCAGCTTTGTTTATTTTCGTTCCACTTCTTAGCGGATCGGACTACCCCGAAAATGGAATTAGCTTTATTTCAAGTCTCATAGGGTTTGCAGCCTTAATTTTTCTTTTATTCGCACTGTTCCTAGGATCAGACGCAATTAACCGGGGACATAGTGACAAAACAGCTTTGCTGGTTTATCCGTATCCACAAAAAAGAACAAATTTAGTTATTGCAAAATATATAACTCAATTACTCACAAGCTGGTTTGCAATTTTAGTCTTCTATGGGATAATTGCAGGTGCAACACTAGTCATATATGGCGCCGATGAAATTCCGACCACATTTGGTACCTCGATCGCCTTCTCTTTCTTATATATGTCAACTTTATTAGCGTTCGCCTTTTTCTTGAGTGCAGTTCTTGACTCCACTTCTGCTAGCTCTACGCTAACATTTTTTGCAGTTATGATATTATTGCCAATATCGAATTTACTTCTTGGAGCAGCTGGTATCGATACTGCATTCCTTTTCACTAATTATTCAAGTTATATTTCGTCAAGTTTAGGAATAGCAAGTGCTTCATTTGGACCTGGCGGAGGAGCTGTGATCTATGGATTCAACGACGCAGTGCTGTTGCTGGCCTCAACATCGATCCTCTTCATATTCTTGACACTTTATTTCTCAATTAAAAAGGAGGTAAACTAATGAAAATCAATCTAACCAAAATAATAACCATTGTTGCAGTAATTTTACTACTGACAACAACAATGTATACGACGGCGGAAACAGGAGATGCTAATCCTAGTTTAGAATTAAATCAGGTAGGTGATGCGCCTCTACTTGCGATCACTGATTTCGGTATTTCAATCGATATACCATCCGAAGGGGATGAAGTAATTGTAAGTGGATCTGTGACAAATAATGATGTCGTAGCATATTCCAATATTAGAGTCGTTATCAGTATCACCGAAGACGGAGATCGTCCAGGTGAGGTAGGAGCACCACAAGAAGTTGGTGCACAGGTAATCTCAGATTTGTCTATAGATCAAGTTGTCCAATTCGATATTGCAGTAATCTTTGAGGCTGGAACTTATTCGTTAAGTGCGGTACTTGTTTACAATAATCTTCCAATTGATGCTAGTACGAGTGTGATTGGATTGCAAGTATTAAGTCCACCTGAAGGCGATAGCACAACTATTGTTTTAGGATTGCTATTAATAGCTGGATTCTTAGTAGTTGCAACTTTCACTCCTTCATTCTACGATAAATTCAGAATTAAGCGAGCACTGGCCAAAAGACAAAAATCCTAAATAGCCTAAATCAGCAACCTTCAAATCGTAGCCTCACATCTGATGATCGATGTGGGGCTTTATATGATTCTCGTTTTTATGAAGATACTACAGTTAAAAATGCAATGAAGGAACTTCGGAACCGCCTGAAATAATAATGAATATAGGTATCAGTTCATTAGTTTGGATCTTCTGATTTAACCCAAATCGATTGTAAAAACTCATTAACTTGACCCGCTAGAAAACCAAGCCTAATTTTTAGATTGAAGCAGGATCGAAGTCTTGTCATGGTTTACATATCTAGA
>JACZSS010000037.1 GCA_022574115.1 Candidatus Heimdallarchaeota archaeon
TCATTCTCGGAAGATCCTATTCATTTTGGATCTTAGTTGGTTCTTTCCTAATCCTTATTGCAATGGTCGTTGTCGTGGTTATCCCATATTTAGATAATTCACCTGAAGAAAAGATGGATTTCATGCAGGATTCTCGACTCGAGATTACAGGAGGAAAATAAAAATGACATTTGAAATACGCATAAGAGCACAACATGATTGCCCATTTCTCGAATTCTCAAAATTATTTGGAAATAAACAGATATATGGGTATTGTAGTAGAGAAAACGACGTAATGATATTACCAGGTCATAATGACAATATAATAGAGATCGGAAAGGATTTTTTCAATCATACGGACAAATGGAGGATAATTAATTCAGGTGTGACTCAGAAATTAACCTATGTCGTGATGGATTGTGAGTGTGATGATCTATATGAGAACTCAATTACTTATTCAATTCAACGAGCAGGCGGGCTTGTAAATTATCCAATCCGGTATCAGGATGGTTGGGAGTTTCACAAAATTACATGCATAGATGAAAAAGTAGTGAAAAATGTTCTCAAAGTCTTAACTTCTCTCCCTAAAATGGAAGTTATTGCAATTGATGACTTGGGAGAGAATGGAATATTCAGATCTCAGATGATTAGTGTGCCAGAGGTTATCAGTGATTTGACTAGCCGTCAGGTTGAAATTCTGGTAAAGGCGTATGAAGAGGGATATTATGAAATCCCTCGGAGAATCAGAACCCAGGATTTAGCGGACGAGGCAGGAATTTCAAGGTATGGAATTGAAAAATTATTGAGAAAAGCAGAAAACAAAATTATCAGATCCATCATGCCATATCTGTATTTTCGACATGAACAATACACATTTGTAAAACCTCAAGAAATTCGATAATCGTAAAATAAATTAGACATCTTAGCGACAGTTAATAAATATTTGAACGCTGGAAAAATTGTAAATGCCAACCCTTAGATTAAGGAAGCTACTTTGCCTTGTTGCAACGATTATCGTCTTCTCTCAGTTAGTTTTTGTTTCATCTCAGGCAACTGTGTTTTACATCGGTCCTCGTAACGGAGAAGAATTTACTTATGAATTTGTAGAGTATGAAGGGTTTGGTAGTACTCCATTCTACCTCACAATTGACTCCAACATGTCGTTTTTTGTAGGAGCAATATTTGTAGTCACTATCGTCGATAATCAGTTGTTTGCAGTTCAAAATGGCGCCTTTTCAACTCTTGTCAATCAAGTGGCAATCACATCCAATGATGAGACAATCCAAACCTTCAATGATGGACTAAATGCATTCATTTTCCCACAAAGCCTGCCTAGTTTATTTATTTTTAATGATTGGGAATTTTGGATCGAACAGATAACCTCGCTTAATAATAATCCTGATCTCGGGAGTTTCGAATTTAACTTTCAACAAACTGAAACTACCTTCGAACTCAACGTGTCACAGTCAGAGGCTGGGGTAACGTACGATGCTCAAACGATTTATGATCTCGACAATGGTGCAGTTCTCAGTCGATATGTACGATTTCAAGGAAGCTTTGATGAAACTGAGATAGATTTGGTTTATGAGTTGCGGCAAATTAGCAAGGTAACCTTCGATAATGATGACTATATTTATCCTGGACCTCAAAAATTTTCATATGAAGTAATCAGCTATGAGGGTTTAGATGCACAATATTTTACAGATCAAAATGGTAATGGTATTTCGCTGCAAAAGGGGAGTATTCTTAACGTCGAAGTAGCTACTGGCGAAATTATAGATCGTAGGTTCATGGAGATAACTCTTACTTCGGGGAGTGAAAGAATTTTGTTCATTAATCTTATGGACAAACTTCCTGATTTTACATTTTCGAACTTTATTGTTTTTGATGATTGGGAATATTTTCAAAGATTTTTTGAGAATTACGAAGAACATATTATCACCAATCTGCAGTTTGATTTTGGGATACCTGAAAGTGCCATAAATTCGGCTACTGTGACCTTAGACATTGGCACTTCAGAAGTTAAACATATATTACAAGCCACTATTGAGGGAATTTTTCTTTATCAAGAAAGTCGATTTGACATAACTACAGGTGTTTTACGATATCAACAATTTTTGACGGAAGATGCGGCAGGCGATTTAGCCTTCAATTTTGAAATAAGAGTTCTTAACACCCTGATTGACAACTCCAAAATCCACGCAAAATTAGGAGACAAGTCATTTTACTCAATAGTCAACTACGAGAGCTCTGAAAACCTCCCTATCTTTGATGCAGATCTCGGACAACTTCACCTCGAAACTGGTGATGTTCTCGAGACGTTGGTAATCAAAGTTCAAACAGAACAAAATATATTGAACCTCGAAATTAGCACGGATCAAAATTTTATCATAATCAATTCACCGCTAGACAATTATCGGCTAAATACATCCTTTATTTTAGAAGCAGATGATCCTGTTGCTGCATTCACGGGTTCGTTTGTTGTTTTTACAGATTGGGATTTTTGGATAACTTCGGTTGTAAGAGAAAAATCCACTCTTGGAGGTGGAGAAATTGCCAACTCGGTGCTTACAGGAACCGAATTCACTTATTCTTATTCGGGTCACTCTGCTACTCATCAAATTGACTATGACGTGACGTTCGATGCTGTTACGGGGACTCTCTTGTCGATGAAGTTAAGCTATACGATTAACGGAGCTGATGGTGAGCTACATACTCTTGATTTTGAAATGGAGAAAATAGGAGATCCGGATCAGGCTTCCCTCTCAACCCTCGACAGCGATGAGACGGAAAGTCCTGGCTTTGACACAAATTCAGCCGTAATCAGTTTCATGGTTCTAAATATCACCGCAATTCATTATCGCAGGCGAAGGAAAATCAAACACTAACCCCGATAAGGATCTGGCAAATAAACTATATCTGTTCCACACTTGGTGCAAGACCCTAATTCCATACAGTACGCATATTGGATACCACGTGCTAGTAAGTTAGATTTTTCATCCGACAAATTATCTAGACCGCGAAAATCTGGAAGTTTTCCTGTTTCGCGTAATAATGATTTAGCCCAAATTTGCACATCAGGCCGAGAATGAATGCAAGTGCGTATTGCCATGATATTGAGAAATGCGAAAATATCCATGGTTTCAATCTGTATAATTTCGAGGTTATGAGGCAGAACATTGATTGCCTCTTTTGCTGGTATTCCATCCGCAACCAACGTATGATAGAGCTTAACCGCGTCCTCTGATACTTCCATGGCCAGTTCTGGAATTTCTGATTTACCACTGTCAGCCTGCCGTTTGTGTAGTTCCGGCATCGAAAGGAAGTTCCCGTGTTCTAATGCATGGTAAATTGGCTGCACCATTCTATTTGATCTGGTATGTCTCCATGTGTCGATGGCACCACTCAAATCAATTTTTGAGACAAAAGTAAAACTCGAGAGTTCAAGTGCAGATTTGGTCGCTTCATCTTTATTCTGAAACAAATCAGTTAGATCCTCAAGGCCAAGCCCTAACGGGTTAAAATGGCCAACTATCATAGCATCAGGTCCTGCAGAATTGAACCGCGCTGTAAGATTAAAATCTACATATAGTTTATTGAAATATTTATTTTCAGGCAGCAAAATAGAGTGATCTGCATACCATAGCATTGGTTCATCAATCAAGTCCTTGCTTCCAATTTTCTCTGCCATTTGAAGGTGTAAATGATAATCGTCATTAGACCGGTCCTCCTCATTAAACAGATAGGACTTGTACATAATCGGATATTCGCGTCCAACTGAATCATGGAGTTTTGAAGCAAAATCTTGAACGGCGAACGGCAAATACTCATAATTCCTCCATCGCGCATATCCTTTCACAGTCCTCAGATCCAAATTACCCGAAAATCTGGTTTTAGTTGAAAGTGGAAGAATTTTGAATGCATCCTGAATATAGGGATCAAAACCTTTGAATTTCTCAGGTCGCCGTTCACAAATATCCCAATACAAGTCAAAACGGTCCTGATATGATGCATTCACCTCATCATTTTCGTCTAGTGCTGGTGTTCGAATTACTGAATCAAGAATGACTGATCTGCGGGTTTGTTGTTGCATCTTATAGAATTTGCCAAGGGTAAAGATGTTGGAAACCAATGAGGAGCTTATCACCTCAAAGTCAATACCTGAAACAACCATTGCACCCATGTGTTGCCTATTCCAAGAATGATTACGGACGCCATTAACAAATTTAGCTTGTTGTTCTGGTGTCATTGCTAACTTTTCCCAATAAACATCAGAGGCAGAGCCAGTTTTTAGTGTGGCATTTATTTTACTCGCAAACCAAAGATCTGGGTTTTTTACTTGCTTTCGGGTTCCACTTGGATGATTTATTCTAGGTAGATGAGCGTATGCATCTACTTGTTGTTCTATAAATGTAAGAGAATGTTGCGTTTCAGCCAAAGGACCATTCAACCCTAAATTTCCACAATTTTTGTTATGTAAAAAATTATCTTGTCGTTGACTAGCATAAATTTCGTTCACATTATACAGCGGTTACTTTACCAATTGAATCAGGAATTGTGAATAATTTATACCTCCTTGCTATTCCAATGTTAAATGTTATGGCGGGATGTAAAAGGATGAATTTATATCAGCAATGTAAATTGAAAAATTGATCTGAATGGTAGAAATTGAACTTTTATATCCATTAGTTTCTGCGGCAGCATTTTCTATTTCTAGTGCTATGATACGTGAGATGGACTATTTAGGTACACCCATACTCCTAAATTTCTTTAGAACATTAATAGGAGCTGTTATCTTTCTTTCTATCCTTCTGTTCAGCAATCAAATTATAGAACCCTTCAGAATTGGTTTTATGCTAGTAGTTTTTTTGATTCTAAGCGTATTGTTTAATGTTGTATTTGGGGACACCTTGTATTTTGACGCTCAAACTAAGCTTGGAGTGAAAGTTGCAACCCCAATAGTCAACACGTTTCCATTTTTTACCGTTTTAGGAGCAGTTATTTTTCTGGGCGAGACATTTTCATCAAGTTTTTTTGTTAGTTCGGTATTTGTCTTAGGTGGGGTAATATTTCTCTCACTGGATGAAAATATAATTTCAGACATAGAAGGACCAAATGCTTCGAAAAATGATAAGATAGTCGGATTGGTTTTTGCTTTTACTGCCGTTCTTTGTTATACATTGGGAGTAATTTTTGTGACATTGGGATCGGAGGGATTAAACTCCGTGGTAGTAAATTCGGTTAGATTACCAGCAGGAACCATTTTACTTGCCTTAGTGCTGTTTCAAGCAACTAAGAAACAAAAACGAAAGGAGGATTCTGGTGCTTTCAAACCACATAAAATCAATAAAAAAGATGTCAGCAAATTATTAATTGCGGGAACGCTCGGCACCTTTGTGTCTTCACTCTTCTTAGTATTAAGTGTTCAAGAAATAGGGGCGGGGCGAACCTCGGTTCTTGTATCCACTGGTCCATTATTCTCCTTACCTTTGGCTATATTTTGGCTCAAAGAAAAACTTAGCAAATTTACTATAGTTGGTACTTTTATGACTCTTTTAGGATTATATTTAGTATTAACCTGATTTTAATGATTAGAATGTAGTGAGAGCAGTTAACAACCTTCGGGAGAACAAGAGTGGCAAGAAGTGCTATCAACATCACAGCAAATAGAGCTACATATTTTTTCGTTGGTTGTTAGTTTGTGCAAAATATTTGACTCTATCAGGTTATTCGTGATTATCACTTATGGCCAAATTTCCATTGGACGCCCAATTGTGTATGGAAACGACTTTTGAACTACCTCGGTAATATCTTGAATTACCTTACCCGTATAATTAAATTCTCGAATTTCATTTTCTTTCTCATGGATAAAGGTCCTGGCGAAATATGACAATGAACTTCTTAGAATGGCTGTTGGGGCAGAATCAGCAACTAACATAAAATAAATGTCACTTTGATGCTCGACTAAAATACTCCTATCCCCTGCATCGATCTCTTTGACTCTTGTACCTTCATCTATTGTCCCCATGACGTTTTGGACTGCAGATATTATCCCTGAAAGTAATGTCGAGGAACCACTGAGGTTGGAATCTTCAAATTTCCCGCTTGCAATAGGCATCCCTGTCTTGGAAATAACAATGAGTCCTGCAATTTGAGCTTTGGAAACTAAAATTGAACCCGGGTAGTAGTAGAAAATGAATGCAATAAAACCAAAACCAATCAAAAGGACGACTGCACCAATTGATTCAATTATGTCGTAATCTAAAATACCAAAATTTTGGACTAATCTCGTCAATCTGCTTAAGAGCAGTAATGACCCAACTCCTCGCATAATAACAATCGATATTTTTAATCTGGGAGCCCTATCAACCACTTTAACAGACAGGTAGGAGTAGAGAAATAAGCTTGCGACATAGACTTGAAATATATTCCCTAGGAGACGATAATCGGTTGAATACAGCCTTTGGCCATCGATTACCAATCCGGCACCGATAAGCGACGGATCATCGTAAATGCTCTTGAGAGGCTCCCATAAGAATATCATCCCCTGAACAAGGGAGTACAAAATCACACCGATGTACACTAAGAGCTCCGATGGTCTAGCCCACATCATCCGAACAGTATGGGTGAAAAATAAGAAATAGGTTAAATTTCGAAACGTAAAACTCAACTGCCAAAAGACTAATTCATTACTTGCTTCAGCCAGCACCTCGGAAATAGTAAAAAGTGCAGCAAGCAGGAACACAAATCCAAAAAGCAAATACTCCTTGATTTTTGTTTCTTTGAATAACAAAACTAATCTTAGGAAGGGTATCAAAGCAAAAAAACCCACAAATATTAGGACAAAGTGGATTGGCTCCAAATTTTGAATCAGTTCGGAGCGTGATACCATATTCATCAGTAAAAATGTTAACTAAAAAAATATAACGACTTACTTTCATTAAGAGATTTCAAACCTCCATTTCTAAGGTTGAATCGACTAAAACACGGAAAACAAGAAACATTCTTCAGCTAATCAAATTTTTTCACCAAGATATTTGCAATTCAAGTATCCGACTCCCCACATACCGCTAGGGAAAAGAAGGAGAATATCATGGCAATTAAATACCAAATCAGCCCATACATTAAATTTACTAGAGATAATTGAGCACAATGTCATCACATTTCGAAATCATAATGGATCAAGTAAAGCGAGACGTAAGCATTTACTACAATGATGGAAACAAAATTCATAAACTCACAGATTGCAGAATCTTGCATCTCGATGCAGCAGGTGTCACATTTAAGGATAAAGCGAAATTAGGTAAAACAAGAGTCAAGTTCATTCCGCATATGAAACTAGTCATGATCGAACAAGAGTTTATGTAGATAACTAAGTAGCTCTAGAGCTTGAGGCACTAAAATCAACTAGCTTCATTAAGGATTGTGAAAATCGATCTACTTCCTTTGCTACCAGTTTTTTATCACTGTCAAACACGACGACATGATCTGAATTTTCCAACCACACAATTCTCTTATTTCTGGATGAAAGACGGTTGTACATCTCTCGTCCTTGAAATTTAGATACCCGATGATCTTGGAGTGAATAAATCATTAAAACCGGCAATCTAGTAGAGTCAAGCAATTCATATGCATCTCCTAGTAGTTTGTAGGCTTCGTTTACTGATTTGTAGTCTAAATATTTGTATCTTTTACCCAAGAACTTAACGTAAGGGTTTTGAAAGAGCTTTTTATCATGAAATGCAAATTGATCATATCGCAAACTCAGACGAGTTTTGGCCAATAATCTCATGACTATTCTTCGGAATATTGAATACCGAATGGGAGTTGCCAGTAGGATCAACCCTTTGATGCTTGGAAATTCTAGTGAAACCAATATTACCATCGATCCTCCTAGAGAATGGCCACCAAGAATGACCCGTCTACCATCCTTCTCTTGTAATAATTGATTGACAGAGGATTTCACCTTTGAAACCCAATCCATATAGCTTGTTCGTGACAGATCCTGTTTATCTGTACCATGACCTGGAAGCAAAGGGACAAAAACTCTGAACCCTCTTGCGGCCATAAAATTACCTAAATACAACATTTCAAGATTTGTCCCTGTAAAACCGTGAACCAACACTAATCCATAGTCTGATGACGGATCCCCCAACCATGTGTCCCCAATCGGAGGTAAATCACTCATCGATTTTGCTTTGAGCATATCCGTTGCTAATTTCTCAATCTCAGTCAAAGTTAGAATAGAATTACTATTTACCATTTGGTTTTGGGATATCATCATATTCTTAACAGTCAGTATTTTCACTTGATGCCTAATATAAGTTCACAAGTGGAGAGTCCTAAACAATTAAAACGGTTGAAAATTAAGACCTAATTGCAAATAGGATACAATTGGGTCTAATTTGCCGTAATCGGTTCAACCACAAGTTAATCGATCGATTGATTGAAGAATATTTGCTCCATACTCACTAATATAAATAGCTCAGAAATATCCAAAAGTGGAGTATTTAGGATTTCATGAAACGGAGCTTTCTCTTAAAAGGGGGTGAACTCAGGCGTTTCCTCCGACTAGTTGGATCTAAAGGATATGCCAACCTAATTACTGATGAAAAGCATTTTTTATTTTCGACAGTTTTTGAAAACTCCGAGTTGCAAGTTTTCTCCTCTGGTATTGTTGTTTATGATCAGAACGACGAATTTGATACACTGATCGACGAATTTCTGGGGGAACAGCAACTTGACATGCAAGAATTCAATCCCTTCAAAAACAAATCGTCAAGCAACGAAAGTAGTCAGAACATAAGCACCCTGCCAGACAGTGTTTATCTAGACAATATTCAAATTCAACAATTGTTAAATCAATTTAGAGATGACAGTTTGGCAGTTGTTAGTAAAAGAACGGATAAACGTTCAGCATACCAGATCACCTATAATGAGGAGATCCTTATCATTAACAACAACAATACAGTTTACACACCTACAGGATTTACAAATTTCCACCGAATTCTGGAAAAGGTGATTGCTGACAATTCCGCGAATCAGATGGACAGTACAGAGATTGCCATTTCAGAGTTTGGCCTCACTTCAAGAATCGGTCCAGCCATTATGACTCTTGTTGAGATCAGAAGAGTGGATTTGGTGAATCTTCAATTGAGAGGTATAAAAAATATCAAAATAGGAAGAAAACGAGATTTGGCTGCAGAAAGTAAGATGATCGATGAATTCTTGCAGTTTTCTCAGTTC
This sequence comes from Candidatus Heimdallarchaeota archaeon, assembly GCA_022574115.1. Classification (GTDB taxonomy): domain Archaea; phylum Asgardarchaeota; class Heimdallarchaeia; order Heimdallarchaeales; family Kariarchaeaceae; genus LC-2. The sequence continues at coordinate 9,226 of JACZSS010000037.1, forward strand.
AGATCTGTTGAACCATCTCAATTTCAAGCTATGAAGGGGGATTATGGCCAAAAATTGGTTATAATACGAACTGACTTTCTAAATATTGTAGAGCCTAAATTGATTGAGTTAACTGAAAATTTGCAAGAAAAAATTATAATTTCCTGTACTGACCAAATTAAAAATAGCTTATCCGCAAGTATCCAAGACAATGCACTCTTTGTTAACTTACAACTGAATCAAAATGGCATATGCTATGCAGCCGCTTCGATCAATGCCAAAAACATCTTTGAACAATGGATGATGAAGAAATCAAAGGACCTGAACCTTAAACTAAATCGACAGACAATCAACAACTTAGAGAAAAACCCAGAAACCCAAGATTTATTCAAATTCAGCATTTTATGATGTTTTTGCAGACATGTAATTAATCATAGCTTTGTAATAAAATTTATCACATTTGATTTCATCCGTAGTGTTGGATGAGTTTTAACTGGGATAAAGATGAGGTAAACGTACGAACATCAAGGTTGTTGGACACAATTGTAAATCTAACCAATGAAGATCATGTAATCACACCAGATGAGGACACAATAATTGAGGCTACTCGATCTAAACTTTACCAAATAGAGAGTCAATTTCTGAAGATGAAAGAAGACAACGTGAGTTTAGACCTTGCTGGAGCTGGTGTTAAACGAATTACCTAACAGGTGATCGCGGCAGCGACCGATACGGCAAAAAAGGATAACATGAAAATTACCTAGGACAAATTAGTAATGATTGACTGAATTGTAAAATTCCTTCGAGCATCAGACTTGAGCGAGATACTGAAATAAGATTAACTTTCGACTCGTTGGATAAACTCATCCCAGGTTAAGATTTCGACACCAATTTTCTTTGCCTTGTCAACTTTTGCTCCGCCAGCTTTTTCTCCTATCACTAAATAAGATAATTTTCCACTTATAGAGGCTGACCAATCAAATCCTTTGTCCTCAATAAATTGTTGAACTAACTTTTTCGTCATTCCCGGAATTTTTCCTGTAACATACACCTTTTGTTTTGCTTGCTCTGAGTCTTCAAAGGTCGTTTCTGAGGTTCCATTACTAAAAAATGCATCAAGACCCGAAGAATTACCTTTTTTCGGTGTCTTAACTCGTCGTTTTTTGAATGCAATTTCCACACCATTTTCTAGCAGCCGATCTATAATCGGATGGTCATTAATTCCTTCGAGAATGTAGTTAGCTGTTAGATCTGAAATCCCCTCAATTCTGACCAGTTCCTTGAGGTTGCTGTTTCTCAATTCCTGTAACGATGAGTAATTTTCGTCAAGTACTTTACCCATTTTCTT
>JACZSS010000587.1 GCA_022574115.1 Candidatus Heimdallarchaeota archaeon
TGGTCTTTATGATGGCGCTGACATCCGCATTTATCACTTATTTTGAGCAATTGAAAATTGTCTATACTGAGATTGATGTGGATCAAGTGTATTATGACTCGTATGCTACTGAAGCAGGAATACAGGATGGGGCGTTGATAGCTCCTGGATCTGCATTTATATTTACTTTTGCTTTGTGGTATGTGGGTTCTTGATTCTTAGGCTTGATATTTAAAGGTGGCTTGCCTCAAGACACCGTTGTTAAATATGATGCATCAATCGCGATGAGGAAATTGACTGGATATCGCTATGTCCCGATGATAATTCTCAATCTGATTTCACTGGTTTTAATTCAAAATGAGGGCGTTAGAACTGGATCTGTGGATACTAATAATATTTTCAACCAACCAATAGGATTACCTACATCGGATTTTTCCTTGCAGTATACTAATACAGTATATTTTGGTTCGATTCTGGCGGCTTTCCTATCTGCTTATGTTTTGTATAGTGCAATTAAAAATGGATTTCGTCACAATGGAATTTCTCCCGCACTAGTAGCGATTATAGTTGTTGTGACGCCGTTTTTTGGTGTTTAAACTATTTACGCTATTAACGGAGTTAGAAATGGTATGAGGAGAGATCCAGCTGCTGATAATTTAGGTGCATAGGCTTTTACGTACCAAGAAAGTTTTTTCGTAAAACGCATTTCGAAAGTTGTTCCAAAAGCAAGATTGGAATCAACCTCTTCAGCTTGAATTGACACGACTCGGTAACCAAATCCTGTTGGTTGGACTCTAAACCAAACAGCATCTCCTACTTGTAACAAGGCGGCCAAGATCGATAGGATATCTTCACCTTCGCCGACAAGCACAGGTTGTTCCTTGGGGAAGGGGTTAGTCATCTTGTCTAGCTTCATAGTTACCTCCTGTCGTGCTGGATGAATCGTATTTCTGTCAGTTGTCAATCGGATATTCACAGATCGATCATCCCGATCAGTCATATTGATGAAAAATACAATAATTCCACTAGATTCGGTCACACTTCCTTGATTTGCTTTGGCCGAAACGGTGAAATACAAATCCTGACTTGTGAATTTTGCATAATTATCCACTAAATTTATCATCAAGCGATCAACCAATCTGAAGGGCTCTGGGGCTTTTTCTTCAATTCTAGATATTATATCTCTAACCTCTTCCCAAGTTAATCCTGACACTTTTCCCGATTTGAAAGTATTAACATTTTGCTCTCCAAAAAGCTCTTTCAACTCTCGTTCGATGACATCATCACCAAATGCCCGAGGATTTGAATAGTTCAAATAAGCAAGAAGTAATACCTTTTCTCGAGCTCTTTCAAGTCTTGTAGTAGTAATTTCATCCGCCTCAAATTCCGGTTTGAGTAATTCTAGAATGGAATTGCTCCATTCATCAACTTTCATAAAGGTGGCTGGATCGACGTAAGTCAGAAAAACGTCTGAAAGAAGATTATCTAATAACAATGGGAAAACATCTGGTTCGTAATATCCTATCAATCCTCCAGGAGTAAATGAAGGATCTCTTGGATATTCAACCAAAAACATTACTGAAACTGCCACGAACACCATTGCCAGTGACAAAGTCGGACCCAATCCACTTGGGATCAAATCTTCATTGCTACTAGTGAGTAAATACATCAGAAATGAAATGAGACTGGCCGCCGTTATTAAGTACGATTGCCCCGCTGATCCCTTGAGAGCTGCTTCTAACTCATCAAAACCTTGTAAACCACGGACTGGTTTTCCTTTTGATTCAAAGTCCTCAACTGCTTTCTTAAATGAGTAATTCAAGAGAAATCCATTGATCGAGAAGAATAAAGAAAGAACGAAGAAAAGAGACCAAAGGCCAATGATAATCCCAGTAAAGGATTTCGTTAAGATAAGGGCGGCAATTGTCAATGCGAGGACCGACATCCATAACTTATTTGTGACTCTACTTATTTTGTTAATATAACTGATTAATCCCATCTAACTAACCTCTCTAAATATTATCTGAATAGTCAAAAACATTTCATCACTCAAAAAAATTATGGACAAAATAAAAACCAAAAATCGGTCTAATTCGATGATCCTTACAATTTTATTAAACGTCAATTTGGTTACCAGCTGATCGTTTTTGAGCAATATCATTTTTTGTAGTCGAATTCCTTTTGTATTAAATCTTGATCAATTCACTCAATGCGAGTTTTACACATTATTGGCAAAGATATGGAAGAGATAAAACCCAAAAGTGGAAGTTCCTTTGAATTCATAGACGGTGATGTTTATGTTGTTGACAATGGAATGGACATTCACATCTGGAGAGGAAAAGATTGCTCAGTGGATGAGCAAACTGTGGGAGCATGGGTCGCAAATAAACTTGATAATTCAGAAAGAGGAGGAGAACCGTCAGTCTATTCATATCTTCAGGGGGAAGAATCGAACGATTTTAAGAAGTTAGTCGAATTTACAGTTATAGACGACGACACGCCAGGGTTCTTGCGAAAAGCAGAACTTGATATTGTCCACTACAAATTGTTTAGAGTATATACCAAGCAAGAAACATCTCAAGCAGACGAAGTTTTCGTGGAAGAGGTTCCTATTGCAAAATCAAGCTTGAAGTCGGAAGATGTGTTTATGATGGATGGAAATGGTGACCTCTTTCTCTGGATTGGTAAAGGAGCCAATCGGGAGGAAAAATTTGAAGGTCAAAAATTGATGCAAAAAGTGGATTCT
>JACZSS010000588.1 GCA_022574115.1 Candidatus Heimdallarchaeota archaeon
AATGGAGAACAGCAATGGTCAAAATACTTGATAAAATCTAGTACTTGATATATGTATAATATAACATTTTGTCAACTATTCTGCAATAGAAACATATAGTTATTGTGGTTTTAAATTTTGGACAAAGTGAAGATGCTTAAATTAGGGTTCTTATGGGTAGGAATTTTATTACTAATTGGGTTTATCAATCCAATGAATGCAAATATAGTATTTGAAAGGATCAAAAAAGGATCATTAGATTCAGTACAAATTACTTCTACAGATACTCCTCATGCACGTAATATTCTTCAATAATAGCAATCGCTTCATTCATTACCAGATTATAAGATTCTCTTAATTTTTCAATACCTCTTTTCATAGCATCAGGATGAAAATTCTTTGAATTTAATATTATACCAATCGAGAATACCACTGAGTTGTTGTCCAATCCCAATTTATGGTGTAACACCAATTTCAATCCCAATTTCATAAGCTGAAATTTAAGTCTGATACGTTCCATATAGTTCAGACTTTCTAAGATTGGTGGGGAATAATCAGATGAAATTGTAATTAATGCCTGATCTGAATTTTGTGCAGAAAATACCATGATTGGTTTGAAACTTTCATGTATATGTAATTTGAAAAGTTCCATACCATTGGGATCGTAATGTTCTTCATAAGAGATGTCTAATGTGTCAAAACCTGACAGAATTGCTTTCAGAAATGTCATACCTTAATAATGAACTTACCTAGTGATAAGGGTTAATGAATAGAGATTTACTAGGTTGGTCAATAATGCCATTCAGAGGTAAGGATCTTTAAGCATTGATGAGATACTATTAGTTTTTATGATGTCAAAATTCTAGCAGAAAACTTGAGATCGATCAATAACATGTAATTTTTGTAACTCGAAATTTGATTTCGATAAATCGACTGTTCAATTTAATTCTAATTATCCGACATGTACCAAATTGATTGTCTATCATTGGTTTAACAGCTGTAGATCTATCAATCGAGTTCAGTACCAGATTCTCACTCTCATATCGATTTATCAATAATCGTAAATATAATATTTATATTTATTAAGTTAATTTTTTTTTAAAAGAGAATCTATATAAATTAGAAATACAATTCCCACTCCCATGAACATAATAAGCTATTTAGAGCCTGAAGACGCATCTCCAGCAGTTCAAGAAATGTACAAAATAACAGAATCACGCTTTGAGATGGTATTGAACATTTTCAAAACCCTTGGACATGCAGAAGAAATTGCCTTGACTATGACGGATTTCATTCTAGCAATTCTTAAAGACGGACTGGTAGATTGGAAAACTAAAGAGTTGCTTATTCTTAAATCAACTTTATTAAATGAATGTAACTATTGTGTGACACAACATGAAGCAGTTAGCAGCAAATTAGGTATACCAGATGAAAAAGTAGCTGATTTAAAAGGGGACAAATATAAAACGAGTCCTCATTTTAACGAAGCAGAACGTGCGATCTTGGACCTAAATTATCAAATTTGGAAAGATGCTAATCGAATACCAAGTGAACTTTGGGATCGGATTAAAGTCCACTGGAGTGACCCACAGATTGTTGAGATTACTGCCACAATTACTGCTTACATCATGATAAGCAAATTTGGGGACGCTCTTGGAGTCGGATTAGAACCTGCATTTAAAGAAGTAAAAACTCAATTAATAACATGGGATCATCATGTTTTACAAAGTTAAATAAATTGATAGACTCTCAATTGATAAACATTTAATTTTCATTGATTATTCATTATAATAATTGATAAGAATAGAAAGCTAATTAGAAATGCGGATCATCGATCGATCGAATTGGCGCATTAACCGTTAACTCATACGTCCTCAGAATACTACCAGCTAATGTCACACAAATAACAATCGTCAATTAAACAGAATTATTCAGATGGTTAGCAACAGATTATATGTTCTCAAGCAACGAAACGACTAATGACATTACAGGGTGCAATAAAGCTCTATCAAGAGGGTAAACAGGACAAGGCAATGGAGGAGCTAAGCAAAATCTGGAATGATCCAAATGCGGACCTACGAACGCGTCTCAAGTCGAAAATCACGTTGGCTGAGATCTATACAAGTAGAGGAGATATGGAGAGTGGAGTATCCTATGCTGAGGAGGTTTACCATAAATCGGTTGAGCACTCGATCGCAGATGTTGAACTTCATGCAGTTGCTATCTTATCAAATACCTATCTTCGTTCAGAGAGGAAAAAAGAAGGTTTATCACTGCTTGAAAAGACCATTACTAAGTATCAACATTACAAATATAGCGAAGATAAGGAAGAAATCATTTCACTAGCAAATTTACTAGGAACCAAGGGCGCTGTAGAATCCCAAGCAGGGAAATATGATGAGGCTAAAGTAATCGCTGAATCTGGACTGAAATTGGCCAAGCAAGACGGAGATAATTTGCTAATCAGGTCTCTAACTACTTATTTAGATAAAATTGATGTGGAACGCTCTAAGAATTAAGTTGAGGTGGGATTCTTAAGAGGAGTTATGTCAAAGCTATGGCATAAAAAAACTACTGCCAACAATGTATAAAAATAACAGCCGGAATAGTAGAATAATCAAGGGTTATTGTCCACTTCAACTTTTTTGTAACTTTACAGGAACGTGCCACGCAGTCGGCTACTATTCCTATACTAAACCTTGGCAAGCATTAATTACTGAGAGGAATATTAGTGAGGTGAAAAA
>JACZSS010000589.1 GCA_022574115.1 Candidatus Heimdallarchaeota archaeon
GATAGTTCAAGAAGAAATGGTACGTGTGAAAATCGTCGGGTTTTACGAATCAATGCTAATCGCTAATGATGAAATATTGACGAGTTTACCCGTAGCTCGTACCATAGCTGGCTATGAGAAAACTGAATTGACACATTATCGAGTTAGATTTGATCCAATGCTTGCCACAAAAGAATCTCTCTTAGCAGATATTACAACTATCGTAGAGCTAACTATTAATATAAAAATCGGGAACGTTTTGGAATCACTGTCACGCTACAGATTAAGGATTCTCGACGCACAGAACGAAGTTATTTTTTGGAATGGGGTGAAAGAACAGACAAGTATGAGCCTATTCAGAGGAAATTACGTTATTCAGATTACTTTGGACCAACATTCAATTATTAGCGAAAATATTCAATTAAATCAAGATTTAAGATATGAATTGAACCTATCGGACAAAACCTTTCACGTCTCTGGTAAGTTAACTTTCCAAGATATTGTCTTACCTCATACGCCATATATAATCAGGAAAATAGCCCGTAGTTTTACGTTAAGTGATACAACTTCTGAAATGGGATATTTCGAACAATACTTAACTCGGGGAAATTACTCTATTATTTTCACAGATGATTTTGACAACTATGAATTTCAGTTTAATGTAGACGGTAACACCTCTTTGAGCTTTAATCTTCAACCTAAAAATTGGATTGGGATTAACGATTTCTATGACGGTATAATTTTGACAAAAAACGAATTTACAATCCCTCTTGCGAATATTTCTCAGAGCACTATTGTACAGGTAGACGGATCTCAACAAAATATTATTAGGCCTACGTTAACCGAAATTCCTCAATTAAAGTTGAATTTGACCGACGGGCCTCATACTCTTTCACTTTTGCGGGGAAAATTTGATTTTGTGTATTTTTCTGTCAATTTTATTGTGAATTCCTCGATAACGCCTTTGGAAGTTGCTGGATTGGTAAATTACGCACACTACAAACCAAATCAAGAATTTTTCTTGATTAGAGACGGATTAGTTGAAGATACAATAGAAACAACTCAAGGTTATCTGATTTTGAACACTTTCTCAAGTATTTTAGTGTTACCAAAAGATGTCGGTTTTTACAAACTAGAGATCATTGCAAAGGACGTATTTGGAAATATACAACGGACGTCTTTTGAATTCATAATAACACAAAAGCCAGAAATAGGGGGAATAGCACATTCAGTACCTAATCCATTGGTGAGATCTAACGATACAATCTCAGTCTGGATAAGCGGTTTGTACGATCAACTCCTGTTTATTCCGTCTCTAGGTTCAATTAGTAATTTTGAGCAAGGATTTCAATATACTGTTCCCAATTTATCTCCGGGCTTTTACCGTGACATAATTGCAAGTGATCAACTCATGTTCAACATCACATTTACAGTCGTCGAAACCTACCGATCAATCTTCAATTATCATAACGCCACAGGAGTGTACAACTTTGACGAACCCGCAATTACATCTGAATTCGAAATTAACTTCCCCACTCATGAATTTTATCAAGAGGCAGATTGGAGCTTTCAAATTGACTTTGGTCAAGGATTTTTTTCAGTCTATACAAATCAAATAGTCTCGATTCCTAACTCTGCAGAGCTTATTCAAGCGAAAATCAGAATAAATAGTACAGTAACCAACACTACTGAGAATTATATATTCAACACGTTTGACCCATTAAATAAAATCGATCGAGTTACTCCCAAAAATGGCATTCCATCCTTTATTAAAAATGGAATTTTCGATTTAGTAAATGTTCAAGATCAATTACTCAATTTTCGAATTACAAAAGACAATCAGCCTTACGATCCAATTTATTTATCTGATAACTCAATTCAACTAGCTCCTGGAAATTATTCAATGGTGCTATCCTCTAGTCTTGTAGGAGGATCGGAGATCTCAAAAAATATTACGGTCCCGGTTTGGAAAAACAAAGCCTTCCTAAATTCGGATTATATTGGATATGAAAGGGGTTACTTAATAGGTGTAAATGCAACACTATTTGCAACTGAATTCAAAATAACCAACGGTATCTTGATTAATGAAGTACCTCCGTCCCCCAACATTGTAGGTTTTAGGAATTTAATAACCTCAAATTATGAGGTAAGCTATACAGGTTTTGTCGCTGGAACGTTCACAATCATTGATAATACAGGTTTGACAACGACTGGTCAACTTAATGCCTCCGAATTTTCATTCGATGATCTTGAGACCCGAATCATTAATCTTCAACTAAGTGGATCAAATTTGAGAAATATTACAACCCATGCTGAATTCGAATTTTCAACTGGGCTTATGGAAAAGAATTTTTATTTTGAAATAATAGAGGGTACAATTAAATATTCAGACAATATCACTGTATACTTAGAATTAAAAGAAACTAGGCAAGAATTTAAGTTTCAAATAACAGAGTTTAACTCCTCATTTCAACTCTCATTCATACCTCAAGAGATTGGGGTGATAATAACAAGTAATGGGATTTTAATCTTCGAAGATCACGGAAACAGCAATAAAACAACTCAAATTATCCTAGGAGCCCCGACAGTTAAATTTCTCGTATATCATACCAATTTTGATAGAATACTAGAAAATCCATCTATTATACTAATTAGTCGGAATAACAATAGTATCAGTTTAGCACTTAAAAGCAACCAATCTTATGTCTTGGATTCAGGTAATTACGTCATTGAAGT
>JACZSS010000038.1 GCA_022574115.1 Candidatus Heimdallarchaeota archaeon
AGAAGATACATCGTTGCCTGTTGCAATGGACTTAATATTCTGTTCGCGAGTTATGCGTTCATTTGAAAATGTAATTGACGTCCTTCAAGAAGTCAAAAAATCCCTTTCGGTGAATGGATATTTCATTTTATTGGATTGGGATCGTTTAGGCATCAATAGTTATCTGAAATATTTTGAGAACGATGATTATTTGAAAACCATGACATTTGAAGATAAAATACGATTGCAACGTAATTTTTCAAAATATTCGTTGGAGGATTGGTTCATCCTTTTCAATCACGTGGGACTATCCATTGGACATTCATTTCAGCTAGATCCTGCTCACATTGTTGTGATTGCAAAAAAATGACAGCCGATTTTTTTGAATCCTAGAAGCCGACGAATTCAATATGGACTTATAGTCAGAATAAAATATTCTAGATAATTTATTCAGCTGTTGACGGAGACAACCGATCTTGAGACAAAAGTCGAATTAAGCCCAAAATTAAAGAAATCCTCCCAAGAGGCTCTCCATCTTAATTTCTATTTGGTGACTCTCACGAGTTTTTTGCTCGCCTATCAGCTGTTTATTATTTTGTCTTCAAATCAAAACCGGTTGATAACATTTCTAGTGGATCTTGTTCCAGAGTATTATTTTGAGACATTTATAGTCATTTCCATGTTGATTTATACCAGATTAATTCTTTACGCACTTCCAATCCTTCAAATTCGAAAGAAGACGTCAATGCGCTCAATAATCATTACCTCGCTAATTCTTACCCAACCGTATGTGATTGTATTTACCAACAACAGCTTTGATGTCTACTTTGATCTGTTCGCAGCCGTCGATGAACGACAATTTGATTTAATGTTTTTCTGGCTGATCAAATCCGCAATTTACTTTTTTGGAATTGTGATCATAGTGGACTTATGTTATACAAAACAAGTATTTGAAGGGGATCCAGCCTTTCTCAAGTACTCAATTATGGTCAAGGAATTTTTCTTGCTTATAGCACTAATTCTGACACTTGTCTTTTTCCTTCAGAGTTTCTTTTCAGCATCAATTTCACTTCTGGAGTTCACACTACCGGTCAAAATTGCAATACTGGTTCTATACGCCTTTTCTACATTACCAAAAACTGAAACCGTAAAATAATAGTTTATTAAGAATAGAAGGACTTGTAACTTTGGGATTCGTCGACCGGACCGAATTCATGAGCATCACCCGGATTTAGACCGATTACCTCAGTACCGGTTCCGTCCAATTTAGCTCGAATTTTATTTGGCGCATCATCACTTAAAGGTGGAAATGTGCCCCAATGTATTGGCACGACATATTTTAGACCCATCATTTTTGCTGTATGTGCAACTCCTCTTGAACCCATGGTATAAAATCCTCCTGCTGAAAGTAATCCTATGTTGGGTGCATATAATTCTGAAATAACCTGCATTTCTGCAGTCACCCCGCTATCGCCACAATGGTAGAAAATATTTCCATCTGGAAATGCGATAACATAACCTGCTGCAGAACCCAAATATAGAACCGTTCCATCCTCATTACGACCTCCAGAATGACTTGAGGGTACGAGTGCTACTTTGATTCCTTCAAAATCATATACTCCTCCAAAATTAAAACCGCTAACATTTTCTACACCTTTACTTTCCAAGTACAAGCTCATTTCATAGATTACTGGAATTTGTGGGTTGAATTCTTTTGCTAATTCGATTGCGTTTCCAAAATGATCGCTATGACCGTGTGTGATTAACATGAGATCTATTTTCTTAGGTTTGAAATCATCGCCTGGGAATTTCGGATTTTCAATCCATGGGTCGACAATGATTACTTTCCCTTCATATTCTAATTGCACACATGCATGTCCAAGCCAGGTTATTTTGACTGTCATTACATTTGGTAGCAATACTTCAAATATAAATATATTGTGTGGAGAGGATAAAACAGATTTACTCTGAGAATTAATGTTTTTGGGTAATATATTTGATGGGTTCACTCTTGAAAATACGTAACTGCGCTGGTTTGTTTATTTCATATCGTAATTTGCTAAATTTGGAGCATCAAGTTTGTATTTGGGGTCGCAAACGGATTCCTTAAGCGCGCTTCTTGATAAAATTGACTCCAAACGATGTCATGATAATAGTTATCAAAATTGTCAAAATGTGAATTGGTAAGCCTACTGGGTCGGCAATGGATGTTTCAAGTCCATCTGTGGTTGATGTATCGTCATCAGATACAGTTACAGTCACCGTAGCTGGTCCTTCTTCTGATGTATCAGATGTGGTTACTGTATCAAAAGTAGTTACTGTATCAGATGTGGTTACTGTATCAGATGTAGTTACTGTATCAGATGTAGTTACTGTATCAGATGTGGTTACTGTATCAGATGTGGTTACTGTATCAGATGTGGTTACTGTATCAGATGTAGTTACTGTTTCACTCGTAGTACCACTTTCTACTTGTGTCATCAAATGCCATTGGGCTGAACTGATTCCTAACAAGACTGGATCATAGCCACCGAGATCTTCATCGAATCCCCAGTGGCCTAGCGGGTAAAGAATAGGTAAAACCGGTTTGAATTTATACAATTCAGCTTGTAGGAGTTTAACTTTTGCAGTACGTGCCGTGAAGTCAAGTTCTGCCAGGTAGTCTAAAATAAGCGGACCAATCATTGTTTGAACTTCATCTACATCGAAGTTGTAGAAGTTACCGCCACTAGTAGTGTCATGTCTTCCAGTTTTATCATACAGACTTTGCGGATTGTAATCGACGCCCCATCCAAATCCTACGAATAAAATATCATAGCCCGCATCAGCGTACAATGGAACTAGTGATGTACCGGTTCCTGTCCAGCCAAAGGTTCTTGGAATAATTTGTGCCCAACCAGTAGAGACGTGTTCTGTGACCCCAATACCAATCTTGGGTAATTCAAGGACATATTTAGCAGACCATTCATTTCTAAGCGGATTTGTATTGGGTGATAAGACCGTGATCGAAAAGAAGAAGGTTTCATAAACACCATCAAAATCTGCATCTGTAAGTGTACTATAATCAAAACCGACAGCTTCCATTAGTAACTTTGCAGCATTAATATCGAAAGCTAACGGCACAAATGTCTCATCCCATCCAATCGCCGCAGATGGCATTGGCGTAGCTGCAGGTTGTGCAAGACCATCCGAAATTTGATTGGAGGCGAATAGACGATCAACGAGATGTGACATTGCAGTTCTAACCTTTAAGGCTGCTGCCCATGCATCAGTATCTGTAGCACCGCTCATACCAGGAAGCCCTTTACCAGTTCCATACATTGGATGAAGGTGGTTTAGGGAAATTTCCTGATGAGCTAGCTCCCCGACAAACGCTTCAGTAATTCCACTGAAGAATGCAAGTTCATCTTGACCGGGCCTATATTGTGCATCCATAACGTCAATTCTGCCTTCAACTAAGTTTGCAATTGCAGCTCCTTTTTCAGAAATTTTCTTGAAAACAATAGTGTCTATGTTGCCGGTAGCAGAACCATCGACCCAACCATAGTAATTATCATTCTTCACAACAGTAATTTCTTGGGCTGTTGCGTTAAAAGATGACGCTTTGTAAGGACCCGCTCCTACTGAGAAGGATAAATCTGGATTATCCCAGACACAATCTGCAGCTATTCCAACAGCACAAGAATCATACAGAGTACCAAAAGTCTCTTCGGGAATCAAAGGTGTGGATAAGAGAGAGAAAGGGAAAGGAGCGGTTTTGAGTAATGTAATTTCAACTGTGTCGATGTCAATTTGAACAACTGAGGAATTGTCCATGAAACCGACAAATTGCCAATAAAAGTTGGTGTTGATAGCCGGAGACATAGCTACCTTAAAGCTAAAAACAACGTCAGCACTAGTTAGTGGAGCGCCATTTGAAAAGACCAAATTTTGTTTAAGATCTATGCTGAATGTTTTTTTATCAAGACTTATTGTTGGTAATGCTGTGGCCAAATCAGGAACCCAATTGCGATCTGCAGCAGTTGATCGTGCATAAAGACCATTGTTAACCGCAGATAGCCATTGTTTAGCTGCATATGAATTAGCAGTATATACTGAATACTCGCTAAAATCATACGGCATTGCGTAAACAACTGTATTCAGAGTTTGATTTATCTCAATCGGCGATACGGCCAATTGCGTTGATGTCATCAAAAAGGTGATTAAGAAAATAAGGTAAATTCCATTTTTAATAATAGAAACACTCCCGTTTCGTAATCGTGAGCATATTTTGAGATTTATTAGAGTATTGCAAATATTTTGGATTATAGAAATTATTAAATTTTTGAAGGGTATCGATGGTGGTATTAACCAATTTGCATATTTTACAGCTCAATCATCCTGATCAAAAAATTATCATTTCTTACGATTGATGAATTTGGCAATCCGAGTGATTTCTTCAAATCCTAGTGCCATATATCTCCTCATTTCACCAACGCTACATAATGCTGTTAATACTTTATAGTCTTGTTTACCTGCCTCAACAACCGATTTGTATGTAACTCCATCATCAACTCCCCAGGTTTTACGTTTTAATCTCATGAGAATGGCTTCATCAAAAATCATCGCAGAATGCTTTCCAGCAATAAGGGTTGAAGTGGCAGCTGGTTCACCATTAAGCCAACCAATGTATTTTGTAAACAGATCGGTTTTTGAAAAATCATAGAATGAATTAAACATCTCAAAATATGCTTGAACTTGGTTGCCCCTGAGGACATGCTTCACTGCTGCAATTTCCGTCCATTTATTTAGACGGTCAGAATTGGTGATTTTCTCAACGTATAGGGAATTGGGCATACTTACTCGTACCAATTTGGCTATCTCGAGTCCCATTACCACACTATCTCCGATGTATCGATACTTTAACGGTAACAATCGTTCTTTGACCACATCAGTATCAAAGTCTGGGTGTAGCCAGATCTGGAAAAAGTGAGGTCCAAATTTTACAGCGTTTTTATCAACTATATCGATAACATCGACATCTTTTGACTTCAACAAAATTGTATTGAGATTTTGATTATCTAATCCCGAGACGAAAAGACTGTATGTGTCATAATCATCAAATTTAACAGAATTTTTTGAACTTGTGTGATGATTGAAGTACAACTCGATATTTTCAATTGTTGATTGCATTAAGCTTGAATCCTTCAGATTCGGGATTAATTGCATGACCAATCTCCGTTCCATTAAAAATAAGCAGTAGGTTTGAATCACGATTAATTTGAACGACTAAAATTGTTTATTCGAAAACTAACATAATTTGATTAGAATTAGTCCTCATTCAATTGTCTGTTCGGTCTCCTTAAATTGGTTTATCAGAAAAGTGATTCGTCTAATGTCAACCTCGATTGATGCTGTGAAACTATCACTTCTGTATCGACGACTCCTAAGTATTTCTGAAGAAATGAGTTTGGTGTTAAGACGTACCGCCTATAGTCCAAACATCAAAGAAAGGGCTGATTTTTCCTGTGCAATATTTGATCGATTTGGAAACCTGATTGCTCAAGCAGAGGCGATTCCCGTTCATTTGGGATCGATGCCTTTTGTTGCAAAACCGGTTATTCAATTATTTCCAGAATGGCAGGAAGGCGATGCTATTGTGACAAATTCACCAAGGTCTGAATTTGGAGGAACTCATTTACCAGATGTTACCCTTTTAGCTCCAGTGTTCGAAGGTAACCATTTAAGGTATGTTGTCGCTAATCGAGCACATCATGCCGATATGGGGGGTAAAACTCCGGGTTCATTACCTGCAGATTCGACTGAAATATTTCAAGAAGGACTCATAATTCCACCTGTTAGGCTATTTATCAAAGGTTTAGAAAATCAAGACATAATGAACTTCATACTCGAAAATGTCCGAACTCCAGACGAGAGACGAGGTGACCTTCGGGCTCAGTATTCATCACTCATGGTGGGCGTTCGACGGATCAAAGATTTGATGGCACAGAAAGAATTACAGCCAATCGAGTTGCTACAAAAGGAACTTCTTCGTAGGTCTGAAGTCGGGACTCGTGAGCGATTAATGTCCTTGGGAAAAGGTGAGGGATATTATGAAGATTTTCTAGATACCGACGGATTTGGCGGTGGTCCAGTAAAAATTACCTGCACAGTTACTCTGCCAGGAGATGGTTCGATTTGTTTTGATTTTTCTGGTTCAGACAAGCAACAGGCCGGTAATTGCAATGCACCTCTAAGTGTAACGACATCTGCTTGTTTTTACGTGGTTAGACTGCTGACAGGAAGTAGTATACCGACAAATTCAGGCTGTTTTGCTCCGATCAAAATCATTGCCCCGGAAGATTCAGTTGTGAACCCTGAAAAGAATGCGGCAACATCTTCCGCGAATACCGAAACGAGTTCTAGGATCGTTGATGTTGTAATGGGTGCCATTGCGAAAATTATCCCTTGGCCAAGTGCGAGTCAAGGTACCATGAACAATTTACTCATTGGTGGTATACATTTAGGCAAAGCATGGAGTATTTACGAGACTATTGGAGGAGGGACAGGTGCAGGTCCCGACAACCATGGTACATCAGGAATTCAGAGCCATATGACTAATACTGAAAACACACCTATAGAAGCCTTGGAACTTGCGTATCCCCTTCGAGTAAGAGAGTATTCAATTCGACAAGAGAGTGGTGGACAGGGTGATTTTGACGGGGGAAATGGGATAGTTCGTGAAATTGAGCTCCTCGATACAGCTACAATCACTTTACAGTCCGAACGAAGAGAGTTTGCCCCTTACGGTCAAGGAGCGGGTACAGATGGGTTAAAAGGAAGAAATTCTGTTTTCTATGCCAACCCAAACCGTCGATTAAAAGAAGCGAATTCGCGGAAAATAATAAGCAGTTATAAATACAAAAATAAAGAATACCTAGTTGTAAAATCCAAAGTTTCACTCATAAACCTTGAAAAAGGTTCTCGCATCCGAATTGAAACTCCTGGTGGTGGTGCATATTCTCAATGAGACAAGGAGGTCTTCCTATAAACGAAAGCCCATTAGACCTGAACAATTGGTCTAAAATTTCTCCGATCAAATCAACGCCAGATTCCTTAAGCGTTCTGGTCATTACTTCATCACCTGAACAGCAGACAACTCTTCACTCATACCTGAAAGGATTAGGATATGAAATCTTAGGTCCTTTTCGGAGTGTATCAATGGGACTTGAATTTATCAGTCATAGGCACCCTGATCTGATTATTTTTGATCTCGTGTCAAATCGAGAAGAACGTGATAGTTTCACAAATTTAATGGAAAATGAAGCACAGTCAATTCCAATGATTGTTCTGACCAACTCGGAAATAAAATTGTCTGAATTAGAAGAAAACAGTATCGAATTACCGGTTGATCCGGTACAACTGTCCTACAAAATGGAGAAACTATTTGATTATCAGAATCAGAAGATTTCTCCAGTTGTCCAATTAATAGATTTCTCAACCAGTTTTATAAATAAAATTCACCGAATGAGTCCAATTGATACGAAACCTAGGATAAAATCGATTATTAACAGGAGTTTTAGAGAAGATGAGATTGCAAGTTTTGTCTCTTTGTCGATTCCGGATGGTGAATTTGATTTAACTGTTATAGAAGAGGATCTTCCTCTTGAAACCATCTCATCTACCTTAATTTTCATACTTAGATTAATTATGGATCGGATGAGTTCGGAACTTGAAGTCGGATGGACTGAATCATTAATTGCGGAGAGCATTCAATCTTTGGCTATTGAAGCACACAATTTTACCAAAACTGTTAATCAGTTTGTGGGTAAAATGGGTATCAACACCATCGAATTGGCAAACTCTTTGACCAGACTAATGCAAGAGGTCGAGGAAATAGAGAAATCTGTTTTCGTCGGTTACATGACGCTTTCGGATATGGGGCCAGTTATGTTAGAGGTGATAGGTAATGATGATCAAATTTCGACTGGAATTGATGATCGAATTGCTTCTCAGATAATAACACTGGTGGGTCAAGGCTCTAGTTATCATGAAGGAATTTTTGGTCCGATTCCCATACCGACTGCTAATAATATTTGTGGGGTAATTTGGAGTAAGGTATTACAATCGAAGATTAAGGATATACGAATGGTGGGTAAATCGCTAAGTGTTATTGTCATTGGATTTTACAGCGAACTTCTCAGCATTGTTCCTACCCAGAATGAATTAAAGGAGATTTTTGGATTTCTTGAGTCTGCGAATCATGTAAACGATATTACTAGTTCTATGCTGGGTCAGATACAACAAGACTTTCTCTCGAAAATATAAAAATTACGCGGAAAGTATAATTTTTGCCACTTCAAGGGCATCTGTAAATGCTTCGTCAAAAGAACTCGTTTTCCCAGTCACATCGCCGACGGCCAAGATATTTCGTTCGGAAGTAAGAAATTTCTCATCAACCTCAACGAAGCCGTCAGTTAATCTGATTTGACCTTGTTGCAGGAACCCGGTATTGGGTACTGGATTTCCTTCTACAAAAAGACCTTCAATCTCAATTTTTTCATCGATACCGTTTGTTGTGACTGTGACACTCTCCAACGTTTCTGATCCAAAAGCCTGAATCTTATCAACGCCATTATATATTTTTACTCCTTCTGAAACTAGCGGAAGATCGGTTTTATTATACCAAAAGAGGTGGACTCCTTGAGTATTCTTAAGCAATATTTCGGCAGCTCTGATAGTGTATTCGTGATTACCCAAGACACCAACTACTTTGTTTCTGTAAAGTGGAAAATCGCAGACCGCACAGTCGCTTATTCCCTTGTGAAAAAATTCTTCTTCACCTGGAAACTCCAGTTTTTGCTGTTTAGCACCGGTCGCAATTAACACCTTGTTGCAACGAAATTTTTGCATTTTTGTCGTGACGATTACTTTGTCACCATCGATCTCAATTCCTGTACTTAAACTGGTTTTCCTGCTAACTCCTACATCGATAGCCTCTTTTTCCATCACTTCAATATGATCCAACCCAATAGTTCCCTGAGGAATCAGGGTTACATTTCGTAACGCCCCTGCCTTTGCAATTTGAGATTCGTAATGAGATCCGAGTAACCAAACGTCCACTCCACCTTCTTTGAGTGCTTTAGCTGCGGTGATCCCAGCTACGCCAGCACCGATTATAACTACATCACAGTTAATATCAGGTACTGTTGGTCGTTCAAACACATGTACTAATAATTAGTTTCTTAAATAAAAATTTACTGTTTCATGTTATTTTTACCCTATTCATTTTGGGAGGTATGAGTAGGATTAATATGAACGTCGAAATCGGGAAATAGTGAGTGAGTTACAAAATCTGAACGTACTCTTTGAATCTCTATCACAAAAGTCGAGACCCGCAGACTCATTTTGGGGACCTATCCCTAAGACTTACAACCAAGCAATATTATCCGTAAAAAATGACATGTCAGAGGTAACTGCTGATCCGTCAGAAGATCAAAAACTCACCGAATTGCAGAAGTTTTTACGTGTTTTCCACAAATCAATGGGAATTTACTCTAAAAAACTTGAAGAAAATATTAAGCTATTATCCAAAGGATCAATCATCACCGGTCAACAACCCATTGTATTTGGGGGACCCGGCTTAATAGGAAATAAAATTGCGTGTGTTCTCTTCCTAATTGAATTAGCTGAGACTAAGGGTTTAGGTTTGGCTCCAATATTCTTTGTTGGTGATTACGACGGATTACAAAAGGAGCTCACACGTGTTTATATGCCTAACCCTATTTCACATAGTCCCTTTATCATCGATTCGGGGGATGAGATACCGGAAGATAGTAATATTGCAGCACATAAGGCTAAACTCCCAAGTTATGAATGGTTAAAAGATCATTTAAACAAAATAGAGGACAATCTTAAAGGATTTGCTAAAAAAGTTAACGGTCCTGCGAAAACACTGTTTAGAGAGAGATGGTATCATGCTGTAACACTCTTAAAGACCAGCTTTCTGAAAGCTACAACTCTCTCAGAATGGTCAACCATTCTTTGGGGAACGATCTGTAACATCATTTTAGATGAAGGCTTGATTTTTGTTCCCACATCTCATCCTGTGGTACGAAGGTTGGTGGTAGATGAATATCATCCGTTTATCCAACAAAGAAAGAGATATTCAAAGGCCTTTAATCAAACCACGAAGGCCATTGTGGCAAAGGGTTACAATCCAACATTACCACCACGTCATACAAACAATTCTCCTTTTACAATTGAGTGTGTTGATGATGGTAATCGATTAACTACCACCATTGAAACTAGAAATGACCAAATTTTTGCTGAAGGAGTCTGCCCCGAATGCAAAAAAAGCAGATCGTATGATATTAGTTCGCTAAAAAAATTACAAAAGATTGCAGAAATTATTGGACCGAGAGTAGACAGTTCACAGGCAATATTTCAACAATTACTGAGGATAAAGATTCGGGTTTCCGGACCTGGAGAGATTGCATATTTCACCCAAGTAGTATCTGCCCTTTTAGCCA
>JACZSS010000590.1 GCA_022574115.1 Candidatus Heimdallarchaeota archaeon
AATAAGAGCCAAATTTACGGTAGATGCTTCAGGAGCTTATGCGGTAGTTAGAAAAAAATTACCTGATGAAATGCTCAACGATGGTATAGTTCGCGAGCTCACCGATGATGATCAATGGCCAAGCTATAGGGAAATTATTCAACTAAATAAAGATACACCACATCATGATTATGATAATGAAATAATCTTACTGTACAAGGATGATTTTGCACCACCAGGATATTTTTGGATTTTTACTAAAGGAGAAAGACAATTAAATTGTGGCATCGGGTGGATGAAATATCAATCAAAAAATCTGGGAAGTGTTAAGAAAGGATATTTAAAAGAGCTAAACAACTATTACAAACCCGAAGATTACACAGTGTTGAAGACAGGCGGTGGTCAAATTCCAGTCCGACCTCCTTTTGATTCACTGGTTTTTAATGGAGGCGCGTTAGCGGGAGACGCAGCATGTATGGTTCACCCAGTAACTGCGGAAGGCCATGGGCCAGCTTTAGACACTGCAGTCCATCTTGGAAATTCGATCGTTAAAGGCCTGAAGAAAAATCAGCGGAATAAGGAGGTATTATGGGATTATAACATCGAAGTATCTCGTCACTATGCGAAAAAACATTCTCAAGCAGTTATTATGCGAGATTTCTTGGAAAAAGTAGGAGCCAAGAGTCTGGAATATTTGATAAAGAAACAAATTTTCAAAAACGAGGAGATGGATTTGATATTTTCCGGAGAAGAACTTATTTTATCAGGGTTTGACAAGCTGAAACGTGGGTTAAAGCTAGTTAGAAAACCTCGTTTGCTTCTCAATCTCATCAAAATCTTTTCACGCGTCGATAAATGTGAGACAATTTTTGAGAACTATCCTATTAACCATAAAGAACTAATGAACTGGAGAAAACACAGGAATAAGATTCTAGATTTTAATTTCTAAGATTTTATTTAGATTACTGGTTTTTTATATCGTTTTAGGAGTAGAGAACTAGTCACAACTGATACACTCGAGAATGCCATCGCTAGTCCTGCAATTTCTGGAGGTAGAGTGAATGTTGTCCCGGATAAACTTCTAATCAAGGGAATGAATAATCCAGCTGCGAGAGGAATGCCTAGAATATTAAAACCAAAAGCCCAAACGAAATTAAGCCGTATTCGGTTGAAAGTCTTCTTTGAGAGATCGAGTGCAATAATGACATCTAGTAGCGAATTTTTGACTAAAACAACATCTGCGGTTTCTATCGCAACGTCTGTGCCAGCACCAATTGCGATACCGACATTTGCTTGAGCTAACGCAGGTGAATCATTGATCCCATCACCGACCATAGCCACGATTTTACCCTCATTTTGCAAACTCTTAATCTTAACTGCTTTTTCATCAGGCATCACTCCAGCAATTATCTTACTGATGCCAACTTGTTGACCAATTGCCTTAGCCGTTCGCTCGTTATCCCCAGTTACCATCCAAACTTCTAATCCCATATGTTGCATCTTAGCAATCGCTCTGATCGATTCATCTTTGATGGTGTCGGCTACTGCGATCAGACCCTGGATTTGTTTATCAATAGCTATAATCATTGCAGTTTTTCCCTGATTTTCAAGATCAATGAGACTTGATTCCATATTTTCAGATATCTCCAAATTGTTCTCGATCATCAGCTTTCGCGATCCAATAAGTACAGTTTTCCCAGACACATCCCCCGTTACGCCTTTACCTGTCACAGAAGCGAAATTTTTCGGTCCTTCCAATTCCCCAATTATTTCTTTGGCGTGTTTGACTATTGATTGACCCAACGGATGTTCCGAACCACTCTCCAAGCTACCAGCGTAAAATAAAACGTCTTTCTCGGTCATTGTACCATGAACTTCCAGATCGGTCAAAGCAGGCTTACCATGAGTGATTGTACCGGTTTTATCCAAGACTATGGTATTAACTGAATGAAAAGTCTCAAGAGGCTCTCCACCCTTTATTAGTATCCCATTAGATGCTCCCAAACCGGTACCAATCATGATAGCGGTTGGTGTAGCCAAACCGAGTGCACATGGACAGGCTATCACTAAAACTGAGACAGCCAGCAGAAATGAAAATAAGAAGGGACTACTACCAGGTGGAAGCCAACTCGAGGGAACCACATTAAACGTAAACAACAAATACCAAATTATAAAATCCAAAACAGCAATTATCACAACAACTGGTACAAATACAGCAGAAATTCGGTCAGCCATCCCTTGAATAGGTGCTTTTGAGGTTTGAGCTTCTTCTACAAGCTTCACAATTTGATTAATGGCTGTATCTTTGCCAACTTTAGTAGCCTCGATTTGTATAAGTCCATGCTGATTAATGGTTGAGCCAATAACTTGATCACCTTCAGATTTATTGACTGGAAGCGATTCTCCTGTTATCATACTTTCATCAATCGCAGTTTCCCCCTTCACAATTTTTCCGTCGGTGGGTATTTTACCACCAGGGTACACCTTGAGAACATCTTTTCGCCGAATTTGATCGATTGGGACTTCAATCTCCTCGATCACATTTCCGTCAGCGTCCATCTTGAGAAGAAACGCGTTTTTTGCTTGAATTTCAATTAATTTCTTGATTGCCTCACTTGTCTTACCCTTGGCACGAGCCTCCATGAATTTTCCGAGGGAGATGAAGGTAATTAAGAATGCTGATGTTTCAAAAAACACAGCTCCTTCGAATTC
>JACZSS010000591.1 GCA_022574115.1 Candidatus Heimdallarchaeota archaeon
AATGTAAAGCTCGAAACCACTACTCGATGATCGGAAGGATAATTAACAATTGGCAAATCGACATTGGCGAGTGCCGGAGCACCAAATTCACCAATCACTTGCGAACCGGACAAGGTTGGCTGATTGCCACGGTAATAGACAAAATCAATGCGATCCTGAACATCCGGTGTATAAATCGAAGACCATGTTTCACCAAGATGATTCACCTCATCGGAATACGTCTCACGATAGCTGTCACTAAAACCAGCGTCCTGTACCATGGTCGAGGTGATCCATGGAACTGCTTTTCCAAAGTGAAGGCCGGCATCAGCGGCATCCTGCGTCCAGTCCAGATGGGAAGGATCATTAAAATCACCCGTGAGAAACACCGTGTCAGCGGGGCCCGTTGATGCCGCGATATCATTGAGTACGAACTGCATCGTATTGTAGGTCAACTGGGTCGAATCCAGGTAGTCCTGCGTGGAACCTCCCAGATTGTCACGCACGTAGTACGGACCATACGCGTTGTAAGGCAAATGAATATTGAAAAACCACGCCGTTGTAACGGCATTTAATTGAAGCTGAGCACCAAGACCGTTATTGGACATGATGTTGATGGGATACTTCGACATTATGTACCGCGTACCCCAGACACCCCCCGGATTCGACTGCTGTTGTAGATACCAGCCGGCGCCCGCGCCTCCCAATTGATTAAACACTTCGCTGACGTGATTCTGCCCTTCCTGAAAACCAACAATGTCCGCACCCGTAGTATTCACTACCTCCACGATACGATTGACTTTCTCGGTTTGGGTAATGCTCCAATTGGTACCCTCACTATCCGAAGCCGCGTTATTCTTTAGAATGTTGAAGGAAAGCACCTGCACCTCCAGATCGGTCGCATGGACAGGATTTACGTCGAGGCGAAGCGCGAACAGCGACAACAGCAATCCAACACAGACAAGCTTGCCTGAATTTCTCACTCCCATATTCCTTTACAACTTGTTTGATTCATCGTTAGAAGCAGTGGACGCAGGCAGCGGAGGCGAAGATGTGCGCCGTTCATATACCGAGATTTTCCATTTCAGCGTACCTGAAATTGCTCCAGCCGAGATTTCCCATTTGAATTTGCCTGGAACCTTTCCGGGCTCGGAATGTTGCCTATTGTAACAGTCTGCGCCCTCTCGTGTTGAGAACACGGTGTTTTTTTTACCTTTGTCCCGAAGCCATGCCGTTCCCTAATAGCCCGACGGATTCTTGTGAGTTCCGAGAAATCCCTTATTTCACAGACGTTCGCTGCATCTGAGAGTGATCAGCAAACCCCCGCTTACCCCCGTTAGATATCACTTGCAGGTGCCACTGACACCCGCGTTTAGAGCAACGGAGAGTGTGACCGCTCGCGGTTCTGTTTTGGGTCTAAGCTGGTGTCAATGACACCCGGGGTCAGCATCGCAGACCGCAACCAGCCCGCCGTCTGCTCATTGCCAAGCAGAGTGCAGCTAGGGCTAAGGACGGAGGTAGCGGGCTCGGGCTACGACCGTGAACCGTTCGTGACACAAGTCGGCCTGCTCTAGATCATTTACAATCTGGTTTTTTGAATAAGTGTAATAGATAGCCATAAAGCTCAGGATTGACAATACAAGTGAAATAGAGAGTATAATGGCGGTAAGTTTTTTCTCTCTAACGATCCAACTTTGGAGCTTCCTCAACCCCTTCTGCTTTGCCACATCGGGAATGGATCATGCGAACTTTTTATGTTACCTTTATTGAGTCTTGAGAATTATCAATTTTCTTTGGGAAAAATTAATGAATACTGATTTTTCTCGATTATCCACGCGTCGAGCGGCTGATCATAGCGCTTGGCGTAGTGCTTTCGATTTAGGATATAATTGTACAATGCTAATATATCTTCGATTTGAATAGGATACTCCTCGTGAGCTGGATAAACGCTTTTCACCTGGCGATCTTCACAGATTCTTATCAAGTGGGTAAGTGAATTGAGATAATTATCGATTCTGTCCTCTGATGGCAAATA
Source organism: Candidatus Heimdallarchaeota archaeon (assembly GCA_022574115.1). GTDB lineage: Archaea > Asgardarchaeota > Heimdallarchaeia > Heimdallarchaeales > Kariarchaeaceae > LC-2. The sequence continues at coordinate 2,015 of JACZSS010000591.1, forward strand.
AATGGCACCGTGATGAACGGTATCACCAGTAAATAGTTCGCCGTTGTCCGTTAACAAACAGATGGAACCCGAAGTATGACCTGGGGTATGTACCACCTCGACTTTAATGTGACCCAAATTATATTGCTCCCCACCTTCAAGTGGGCGGTGAATTTGAGCTGCTTGAAGTCTATATTTTTTATTCTCCAGAATTTGCCTAACTAGGTGATTTTTTGGTTTTAGAAATGATATATCCACCGGTTTCATTAGGGGTTTAAAGTCAAATCGATGAATATGGACCTCTTCGAATTCACTATTTCCCCCAATATGGTCAAAATGATGATGGGAATTTATGACCATTAAATATTTATCCAAGATAATATTCTTTGAGGAATGGATTGCGGAAATATTTGCATCTATTAGCTTATCTTCAGTAGTAACAACTCCCATTATCTTGAGTTTTTCTTTAAGCTCTGCAATAAGCTCGTAGAAATTCTCACCTGTAAGCTCATCAAAATTATTACCGTATAATATCTTAGGAGCTGAAAATTCAATCTTTAATTGCAATATAAACTTTTCTTTATCATTTCTAGCAATCAAAGTAAGCCTTGGAAGATAACCATGTCTTTGTATTTCGCTTTTTTTAGGGTTATTCACACATTTAAAATATCCTTGATTAGACTTTGG
>JACZSS010000039.1 GCA_022574115.1 Candidatus Heimdallarchaeota archaeon
GAAATTTTCAACTAGGAAAATTCGATTTGTCTGTGGGTAGTAGGTTTTTACTCGTCAAATATCTGTCAATTTTGCTTGTCGCAAGTCTATTTCTCAATGGAATAGGATCTCAGTCCAATGACTTATCCGATTATCACATTAGCTCAACCAATATTGATCAGGTTAGTCAAGTCTCGTTTGATGATATTATTGAAGACACTCTAGACATACTGATTAATCGAAAAAATGAACAAGGATCATGGAATCTACCTTCCACATCCATCGACACAACCAAGTATTACGGAATCGCTGGAGGGATGGCAGGTATCGGTCATCAACTATTATTGATCATTGAAGATTATAGCCTGACCACAGAGATTGAGAGCACAATGTTGATTATCGCGCGTGAAATTGGTGATGAATTAATCACCACGGGCAATATTACGGCAACTCATGCAACCTGGCCGATAGCATTTGACTCTGAGATAATCGATTTTAGCTGGGATTTTGGGATTTCAGGGATTTCAGCCTATTTCTCACAATTATACAATCATACTCAAACCATGTTTTATAAAGATACAGCAGAAAAAGCAATGAACACCGTTTTCGATCTGATTGAAGTCGATTCTCAGTTAAATTTCACCTTCTTACCAATTGATCTAATAACAAATACCCACTGGTATCCCACATCGGAGGCGGGATTCTTGTTAACATATCCCAATTTAGGTTATACCGGAGTGTCTTTAGGGATATCTGGGGTCATTAAATCAATTTTAAGTCTTCTCCAGAAAACAAATTTCAGTCCCGATGACCTCTTTGAGGAACGATTCAATAAAATTATCGATTTCTTGAATTCGCAGTCAATCATAAATGGTCCAGAAGTCTCCTTCAGCAGTGGAATAGATCAGACATTAATCGTCAAAAGTGTAGGATATGGTTTTGGAGTGTTTGGAATAGCAGATACATATTATGATTTGTTCAAATATTTGGGTAATAGTAGCTATTTTAACATGGTTGAAGGCATTGTGAACTGGGCAAATCAAACCGATAGTATCTTTCTGAGGTTGCTATCAGGTATCGAAATCAACGGTTCTGAAATCAGACTGATGGAATACGGGTATTTAAATGGGTATGCTGGAGCCGGGTTGGTTTTAGCAAAAATTGGACAGACGGAGAACATGCGAGATTATACTAATCTTGCCAAGGGAATTGTTGGGTGGATGCTAGACTCTGCTAAGGTAAGTGGAGATGAGTTGCAGCTTCCATTCGCAGTAAAAGATGGTATCCCACAAAGCCCTGGAAGAAATTCTTGGTCAGCAGGAGAGACCGGAATGTTCGAACTGATTCACAAAGTCGATGGCTTGTATTCTGACGATCGAATTACCCTAGCCGCATCTCAGCTAAAGAATCATTTGGTTTCACTGACCAAAACGGAAGGGAATAGGACGAGCTTAATGAGTGTTTCAACACAAAAGATCGAAAATAATCCGTATTTTGGCATGCCTAGTCTAATTAGACCATTATTTTTGGACACGATCGGTGTTTTGTCAGTGCAAACCGAAGCACTAGATTTCTCAAAGGTGGAACTAGGGACGGTGCAGATAATGTCGATTGAACTTGCAAACATTGGCGATGATGAGGTTGTGGTAAGTGCATTTTTATCTGGAAGCGAGAGTATAAGAATCGAAGGTGTGTCTTCGGACATCCAAATACCAGGCAGAACGATCTACTCTCTCAGCGTTTCATTTTCACCAACTGAGGAAAGAGACAATTATCTCGCAACAATTATCATTCAAAGCGAGATTGAAGAATTTACTGTTGTTATTACCGGTATCGGTTTCGACAATCCAGTACTATCTATAATACCAACTCTAGAAAATGGGACACCAATCGACGAGGTGCTGAGCATAGATTTTGATGTGGTAGTATCGGATAGTTCACCTATCCAGGCTGATTCTGTCACTGTGAGTATCAATGGTAGGGCACCTATCAAACTGGCCTCATCTGGAGTAAATATTTTTGCATATACTTGGTCTGTCGCCGGTCTAGAAAATGGCACTTATGCCCTTGTTTTCAGAGCGGCGGATTTATTTGGCAATAGTGATGAATTAAAGCTAGTTTATACAATTGGAATCTATACTCCCTCTCTGAGAGAAGAAGTTTTCTCCGATACAACACGAAATATCCTATTTGCATTGATTGGTGTCGGTCTTCTCGCAGCAGTGATAGTCACTGTGAGATATGGAAGAGGCAAATAGCGCGAAGATTCTCAGAAATTTATGCGCTTTACGATTTCGCTTAGGAACTGGTGAATTACACTTGCAATTGCACCCCAAATATTATAATTACGATCGGTTTTCGGATCTCGCCAATAATAAAAATGTACTCTAACCTGGAAGGAATCCTGTACCCAGATTTCAGTGTGGTAAACGAATGGCAGTAATAAATCCTTTAACGGGACCTCGATAATCTCGTCAATCTCGTCTTGAGAAATTGTATAATCTCGATTTTTATTCAGGGTTCCAAATATCGGAGTTACACATTTAAACCACGGAGTCGAGAAGTCATGGAATTTGTTGATGATCGTAATATTGGATCTACCAATACCAATTTCTTCCTCTGTTTCTCTTAGAACCGTATCCTCGATAGAGCTGTCCGATGCATCTATCTTGCCTCCGGGAAAACTAATTTGGCCAGCATGGTGATTTAACTTTTTGGATCTTAAAGTCAAGATCAGATGTGGTTCACCTTGGTGCTGAAAAAGTGGTATAAGAACTCCAGCCAATGGGGTTCCAAGGCTGGTTCTTTGATAGTGATTGCTCCAATCCTTAATTCGATCTATTAAAGACGAGTATGAAGTCAATTAATCCCGATCAAAGCTCATCATAATTGAAATTTTTCAAGGGACTTAGATAAAATCAGTAAATCTAGTAATGTAATTCAGTGAATTTACTCCTACCAGTGAAATCAAATCAGACCATAGGATACCTAAATGATTTCCAAGAGGTTTGGGGTCAAACAGATATTTCCAGATGATATGTGGATAGTAAATCATTGATTAATATAGTTTAGAGTATGTTGAATAAGTAAAATGTTTAGTAATAATGTAAATCAAAATTTTGCTACGGATCAGATCAATCTGATTAACTCACTGAAGAATAAGTTAGCCAATGATCAAACCCTAGTCCAAAACATTACACCAATTCACACAAAGTACCTGCGGAGTGGTGGAGATGTAGCAGATAATATGATGGCTATGAGGAATTATATATGCCATTGTGGCAGCACCACAGAGACAGTTGAACACACTACTAGTATAACATCACTAAAGGTGACAGATAATTATCTCATGAACTGCACAGGTTGTGGAACTGACGAGCGAGTCTCATTTCAAATGCTACGAAGTGCCCTCGCAACAAAACCTAAGCAATCAAATTTTGTCACTCAAAAACGGTCCCAAGTATATCCATATATCTAATGGGATTCGTGAAGAATATTTATGTGCTCTCGATCCCACTTGGGAATACAGACATTGACTCCGTTAAGCCACAACAAAGAATCCATCATTTTGACCTATATGTGAATTCTGCTGCGACAAATAGCTTGAGAAGGAAGGCTAAATTGCATAAGTTGGCTGTAATTGATTGTATCGAAATGTCTGTTCCGGCTAGTACAAACGTTGGGGAAACATTCTGTTTGATTACTAAAATGTTACCCGAACATTTAATGAACGCGTAAAATCATCCAAATCCGGGTTGAAATTAGTCTTCGGTTACTGAACTTGATTGTTGCACTTGATTGATTGCTATTTGACTAAAGTCGTGTATAATCTTACATTCACTTGTTAACGATGTCGAATTTTTGAACAGCGTTTAGTTATCTTGACACTCTGGATGTTTGCTCTCAGTTGAAATCTATTGTTCAACTCTGGAAGGAAAAACTGATCTTTACTGTAGATTAATTCATTCTCAATCGATCGGTCTATTACCAGCTAAATTGAATGTAATAGTACTTGCAGAGCTTTTAGGGGTGAAGATAAGTTCTTCAAGTAACGTGATTAAATTAAATTGTCCTTAGTCCAAACTAAGACCTTCATAATTGTTGCCATAACTACGAGAACAAGATTGATTGTATTTCCGCCATCTCCATTAATTTGTACATTCCCAAGTAATGGAGACGACATTTCAATAATGTAGTAACCATTTTTCTTCACATTTTGCTCAAAATGACGTGTGAATTCTCCATTCTGGAGAATTGGATTTAACTTGTCTACAAACAAATCGACGTAAGAAATATTAATCTTAATAAGTCCGGAAATCGATGTTTCAAAAATTATTCTTGGATGATGAATACTAATTACAATGGTTTGAGGAGTGTCGGTAATTAATGTTATTTCGTTTATTGGTTCAACATACGGCAAGAACAAAAGCAAGGAACTCATAAATAGAATGTTAGTTAGGACAGAAAGTTTTATCATAACATTTACAACTCCACATCAATTTTCAGATGAAAAATATAGCCAAGGAACACGAACACAGTACTAAGTACCAAGGATGTAATTAACGGGAGAACTGAATTCCCAGCCAAAATATTTAATTCAGGATTTATCACCCTAGAGATGAATGAATCGACATTTGAGTTAAAACTAGAATTTGCTATAATAACTATACTAGATAAAATCGATGCTAATTCTGGAATTTTAATAATTTGAGCAAACAATATTGATAGTGACAATATAAAAATGATTATCGAAAAAAGAGTGACTGTAAAAAAAAACAGACTAGGTAAAAAGAATGATAATCCACCAAATTTTATAATTATTAGAAATCCAAGAAAGGTGAATAGGAAGCTTAAAATTAGGAAATAACTAACGCTGAGACCAAAAAATCGCTTGCGATTAATTCCTTGAGTTAGGAAATATCCATAACTTCCATCCTTATGAATAGTTGACCATCGAAACGTGATAAAGAAGGATACTAAGATTGCCCAAACTAGTTTTATTGTTGTTAAATAATCGACAATGGCATTTCGCTGGATCTCTTCAATGTGATTGATTGAGGCTATGCCGTCAGTCTTAATATTTTGAGGATTAAGAAAGAAGCTAATCACCCCAAATAAAGTTGGAATTATCATAATTGCATAATTACTAGGAAAGCGAAAGAAGGTATATTCAACCACTTTTATTTCTTTGACCATTGCAATTCTTCCTCAATGATTTCTCTAATTTCGTCAATCTCGACCAACGAGACTACTGAACCCCCATCTTTAGCGTATTTCGAAAGTAAGTGCCAAAATCCCGAGGAAGGTCGAATTCTAAAGTTTAATTTACCATAGCCTTCTATAATAGTGAAATCTAACTTATAGTCTGTTAACAACTCGACGAATTTGTCTTCATCATCAACTTGGAGAGAATAATACTTTGGGACGGAATAATATGTATCTATGGCTCTTAGAAGCTGTCCTTCTCTCATCATAATGGTCTGATGAGCAAACAGTCGAATTTCCTCAATCCGATGAGTTGCGATTATCAACCTAGTCCCTGTGGTCTCAACATGTTCCTTAATTAATTCCAATATATATTCTCTTGAAATGATATCCAAAAAATTTGTTGGCTCATCGAGAATGATCAGTTTTGATTTACCATAGAATGTGGTCATTAATGCTGCCTTTCGGTTTTGACCCGCTGACAGGTTTTTAATCTTCCAGTGGCCCTCCAACCCAAAATTAGCTTGTATATCTATGTTTTGTACTAATTTCCCATGCCAATCTTCAATCGTATCCACCCATTCATCTATCGTCATTTCTAAGGGAAGTACAGGTTTTTCGGACACAACTCGAATTTCTTCAGGCTCAACATTTAAGCTAATCGAACCTTCACTTGGACTAATTAAACCCAACATGAGGCGGATTAATGTTGTCTTACCACTACCATTGGGACCGAGAAAACCTAAACTTTCTACATTGGTCGAAAAGGTCATATTCTTCACTCCATAATGATTCCCATAGGATTTAGAAAGGTTTTTACAGACAAAAAACGGTTCTTTACTCACTTTTTTAATGCCTCCGAGTCAAACTGAAATATGATGTTACCTGAGGCGACAACTTAAACAGATCGATCTTGAAGTAATAAAATCTAATCTTTACCAAAATTGGAGCCATTTAATCCCCCGAATCGTTCAATGATCTTGTAATTTAGCAGCTCGTATAATTCCATGTTTGTACGAAAGTATAACAGATTTCCCAATTGCGTCTGCGTTCATTTGCCTAGCTTTGAAGTGCTCAACTATTTGATCCAAGCTCACAGTTTTGTTGACGGAGATAGTCGAGTTGGCCAGTGTTGTAAGAGATCCAATGTTATCTCTAATATATTTAGAAATTGTTTTGGCCTTTCTTAGTGATCTAATGTTTCGCTCATTGATTACAAGGTTCTCTTTTAAATCAATCTTGAAGTCAGCTTGATTGAAATATTTGTATAATTTATCTGGATCTAACATTGTCATTAAATCTCGCGTTGTTGCAGTACTGTAGTAGTTCGCTTCCAGCAAGTCTTGAACAGTTTTAATCTGTGACATAACTATTTCATTGATTGATCGATGGGAAATTATCAAGACAGAATGCCTTTCCTCTCTAAAGGATGTAATTGAGAGGCCAGATCGTTCTATTGTTTCAATGCCGATGTTGGACTCCTGTACGAATTCATTGAAAAATGATGATATTGCAGTGGAAAACCCTGCAACCAAAACAGAATCCACGTTGAAGTCACCAAATCGACGATCAAATTGAGGTATGCCTGATTTTGTCATAATGATAATTGCTTGAATGTTCATAATATCATTGAGTTCAGATTTTCCGAAATTCGCTGCCTCGAGTAGCCTTCTATACATATTTGTTCGTCTGTGGTTGATCACAAAAGATATTACCAAAATCCCTAAGAGAAATACCAGAAATGCAATAATAATTCCGACCACGTCACCAAATTGTTGGATGAGAGGGGTGAAAGTATTACCGGAGTCTCTTTGGATATCCGGTAAAGCCTCGTCACCCAACTTCAAAGTTACCTCATTACCAAAATCGGTACTCAGAATAGTAGCAGAAATACCTTTGATTGCCAGTAAATTTTGAGTTTGGGCGGGTGAGAGTGAAAAGGCAACAACACCATTTTCACCACTTAAACCTTGTAGGGTATAGATTGGAGCTTGACCATCACTATACTCCACAGCAACTTCAATTTGAACAATGATACTTTCAGCCCTTCCATCTTTGACAATATACTCATTTAATCTGAGAGAGGAATTATCTACTGATCTGTTAGCATAATAAACAATTACTGTAATGAAATATTCCTCACCTTCTACTAAATCAGGTAAAACCTGCAACTCAATGACATAATCGTGAGGTAAAATTTTTAGCTCTAATTCTAAGGATTGGGCCTGATAGGGATCTTTTATAAATTGCACAACCCAAATATAGAATCCAGACTCAAGATTGGTATAATTCAAATGAAGCTGGTATTGACCATCATCATTTGTCTTGAGACTGTTTCTAGTCCCTGCAATTTCTATATGCAGTCCAGCATCTTCCAACCAAACCTCAACCTCGCCATTCTGGACTCCGCTGCCGTTAATATCCACCCAAATACCTTCAATTGTTTCAAAATCACCCTCATAAACCTCATTAATTATATTGATTATTGGTGTAAATGTCTCAATAATTAATCGGTCTTTCACTTTAATAATAATTGACCAAATACTTTCATTTCCTGTGACGTCAGAAATAAAGATAGTGAGATTATATTCACCTACAGTTAGCTGGTCTAAATTGTACAAGATCGGCCCATCAGAGGACCAAATACTACTAGCTACTAGATTGCCATCCAGTTCAATGACGTAGGTATTTGGATGTCTATCAGTGACATAGAAAATGAGGTCATTACCCACTGATTCATAAAAATGAGACCATTCACTTGGGGCGTCAAGGATTTGTGGAGGCGTAATATCTAATATGATGAGAATTAATGAATCAGTATTTGGATTTCCACTTTGATCAAAAATCACGATTGTGATGTTGTACCTGCCTTCCTCGAGGTGGTCGGGATTGTATATTATGTGAGTGCTATTAGCCCAGATTGCATCCAATTCCACTATGTCGTTAATTATTATCTGGTAATTTTTGGGGTAAGCTTCAAATATTTCCCATACTATATCGTTTCCAAAAGTACCCTCATCAAATTCAAAATCTTCAGGTATAGAGAGAAATTCAGGTTGGATTTCGTCCGTCACCTGAATAAAGACCGTGTTTGTAATATAATTCAATGATTCATCAAATAAAATGATGGTAAAATTATATGTACCCTTCAACAATCCATCAATATCAATAATTATAGGAGTCCCAGAAAACCAAGTGCCATTTTTCCATGAAAGTTCATTTTGATAGATTATGTAATAATCTGCATAATTGTCGATTGCGGTCCAGGATATTTCATTGTTCAGGATCCCTTCAGCATAACTATAATCTATAGGCATTGTCACCGGATCAAGTTCAGGAATATCCTCATCCACAACATAAACTAGCACAGTATAATTTGCCCTATTAGCGGACTGATCATATACTACAATTGTATAGTTATAAATTCCTTTGAGTAGTAGATCTAGATCGGTATCAATCAGTTCAGTTTGATTTACTCCCCATGTTCCCGATTGGACATTAATACCGTTTAGATAAATTGTATAATTAAAACCATAGTTATCAGTCAATGTCCAATTTAGCTTATCTCTTTGCTCAGATCCCTCGATAACGACAATATCAGGTGAATCTGTGATAATGATGGTACTTGTTGCATCAAGAACTGTTATCGTAACTGTTTGAGTTAATTGATTTAATGATTGGTCATAAATTGTAATCGTTATATTATGTACACCTTTCCTGAGATGATCTAATAAAAAGACTATTGAAGACCCGGTCGTCCAATTTGCAGATTGGACCAATACTTGGTTCTCATAAATGTCATATGTATACTCATATGAATCATTTACGAGCCAACTCAGGGTGTTTCCACCGGTATCTTCAGAGAATGTTATATCAATTTCCATCTCTTGGAATACTGGAGCTGTCCAGTCGACTACAACCACTAAGATTGTATCAGCATTCTGATTTCCAGCTTCATCACGCACTAATATTGTAAAATTGTATTGTCCCCTAGTCAAATCATCGATATTTATCGTTATGTTGGTACCCGAAGTCCAAAAATCCTCAGAATAAGTTTCATTATCCAAATAGATCGTATAATTTAATGGATTGATATCATTAGCCACCCAAATTAATCTGTTATTAGTGTCTCCCTCGTTATATTGATAATCTGCTGGACTGGTAATAACAGGTTGAGTGTTATCAAGAACTGTAACCAACAGCCAAATTTCGAATTGATTCCCTAATTGATCGATAAATAGGATACTGAAATTATATACACCTTTTGTTAAACCATCAATATTGTGATTGATTACACCATCGCTAGCCCAGCTGGCGGAGAAATTAAATAGCCCATCAATAGAGATTTCATAACTGCTCGGATTTAGATCGGTTGCATTCAGTGATATACTGTTGTTAACTGATCCTTCAGAATAAGATATATCTGAAATTGGTTGAACAACCGGCAAAGTTGTATCAACAACAGTAATTAGAACCGAATGCGAAACTTGATTTCCCGATGAATCATTAAGGATCAGATTGAAAGTATAGCTACCGTATCCTAAGTTATCAATTGAAATAACGATATCACCACCATTCGACCAGGTACCATTTAAGTAAGATGATCCCTCTAGTTCCACTTCAAAGGTACCAGGATTATTATCCGTTCCAATCCAAATGATCACATTTCCAGTAGTGCCCTGTTCATAACCGGAATCTAAAGGAGTATTAATTCCAGGGGAAACAACATCAAGAATTGTGAATATGATTGTCTCATAGATAACATTCAGTGTGAGGTCAAAGATTGCAATCGTTAAGTTGTAGACTCCCAATGTCAGACTTGCAAAGTTTAGTGTAATATTCTCCCCATTACTCCACGTGCCCGAGGTCTGATTGATCCCATCAAGATATATCGTATACCGTCCAGGCATCGAATCGGTGCTGATCCACCATAATTCTTTATTAG
>JACZSS010000592.1 GCA_022574115.1 Candidatus Heimdallarchaeota archaeon
TAATGGACTACCGCACACTTTTAATTCCGAGATTCCTACTCTCCGACAGAAAGTACCCTCTCTGATATCCAATCAACTTATTCCTGCTACCAGAGGGAGCTATTATTCCACCTCTATTCCCACGTATTCACATAATATTGTTAGTTTTGTGATTGAAAAAGAACCCACCTCCAGCAATTCTTATCTCTTTTCAGTGAGTATTGATTCACGATACTCAAGAGAATCTGGAGACCCGATATTAAGAAGGTTGTATCAGGGATGGCTTCAGACTTTTGATCAGTATCTGCGTTCAAATTCCCCTATTCGAGCTAGTCGAGAATCTGGACAAGCGGCATCTGGAGCAATTTTACCGCTCTTGTCCCAGCTGGGTTTTTCAAGTGTAACCGAGGCGGATTGTATTCAATTTCTCCAGAGCCTTAATTACTTCTATCAGCATGAATTGTACTATCTGGACAGACAAACCAATATGAGAACCAATATCAACTATCGGTACCGTGTACCCGACCTTACCAGTTTATCACCTCGAGAACAGGCAAATGCACCTACGTATGTGGCCAATTTACAGCTAGGCATGTCACTCGTCAATTTAGGGTACACTTCGACTCACGAGTTGACCTTTGCCAAACAAGTAGTCAATACCATTTATCATTCTATAAGAATCGTTATGCTGCTCGAGAGATATATCACTAGTACGTATCGAGATGTTCGAGGTACAGATCGGGTGCGACGTTTGTCCACCGCCGTATATTACTGGGGGCAGGAGACAGTGGAAGTCGTGCAAGAATTATTGGAGAAGCATTTGCTAGATTTGGTCGCTGATAATCAGTTAATGTGGAAACTGGAATTAATTTCCAATTGGATCAAGCCCTCTGGTCAACCAGCAGACTCATCCCAATTACGCAAGGTCTATGATCTTTCTGCATATTTTCACGAAGCAATCGGTGTCCCGACTCCCATTACCTACACATGGCATCGAATTGCCCAACATCTAATCGAAGGAATGCGTCCGGTAAATTTTAGGAATTGGTCATTGATGTTTAACTCTCTTAATTGGGGAATTTGGTATCAATACTTGATGGTGATCGAGCAGGATTTTCAGATTGGGAGATCGATTCACGATCGGATAAAGCAACTGGGTAACTACAAGGCATCCAGAATTATTAGGATGGTGAGGATTACCCAAGCCAGAGGAAACACCCGTTCCCTTATCTCCAATAACTTCAAGCAGAGACCCGCCGAAACCGGTGAGTTTGTGGAGAGTATCTTACCACGAACTTATCATTTTCCCGCACGAGTATGGTATGTATTCGCCCAGTTTGAGGAAACCTATCAGGAACTAGCGATGACTAAATTACGCAGCACCTATCCCGAGTTAGGGATTGCTAAATTAGAGTCTGCACAGGTAACAGATTTACAGGCCACTCGATTGTTAATCGATGAGGAGACTACAATTTTTGAGTATCGTTTTCGGTTGCAGGATCTATCTAGATTTACAAAAATTAAATCCGGAGATCGCGTCTACCTCATACCTATTCTGATTAGGGACAATCTTGCGGGTTATGAGCTGAATAATTGGGAGATTAATTTGATTGAAAGACATTTCATTCCCGAGCTAGAATGCTATGAAGTCCTTGCTCAATCCAGCCAAGAAAGCCGGAGAAAGGTAAATCTATTGAAGGAAGGGATTAATGCTCTGGACGACGAGCAACGAGCAGCTGATCTGCAGTGGTATTTGTTTCCGACCCCGGTTTCTGCCTGGGCCACTAAACTCTTCAAGACAGATACACGTACTACTAGAAGGCGTCGAAACAGCTTACTTGAACGTCATTCAATCGGGCAATCATTTCTGGGAAGTCGAATGGATCAGTTATACAGTTTCAGCTATCCCAAGAACCTCCGACCGCCTGAATCCCTTGAATTTACAATCCAAGAAATTTTAATGCTAGCCCCTGATCTTCTGCCAATCCCCTCAATCGAGCCCGTTCAGGAATTGTTAACCACTGTAAGTCAAACCCCTGATGAATCTCAAGCGGAAGCCATTCACTGGGCATTATCAGCGCCGTTGAGTTTAATTCAAGGTCCACCTGGCACGGGAAAATCTCAAACAATCGTGGCCATTATTGATGAATTTCTTAATCGCAGACATCAGGAAGGACATACCCAAAATCGCATCCTGGTTAGTACTTTTTCTTATGCAGCTATTCATGTCTTGATTGAAAATATCAGTAAGAGTCGGGAAACTGCGGAGGATGATGAAGTTGCTAATCCTACTTTGGTAGCCAATACACAAAAAATTTATCTTAGAAGCTCATTTCGTGGGCCGTATGTCCCTTCATCAGATCATCCTTCATATCAGGTCCATGATTTACTCAAGAAGAGGGGTGATAGCTGGGAATTTGATGGCACGAGGATAACCCCGCGTACAGGTCCAAGACTCGAAGAATTTATTACCGGAGATGCAATTTTGTTTTCCAATGCTCATCAGCTCTATCATTTACTTTCACATGGTAGCAGTACACGAAATGAAGATGTGTGGGTGCTAAGCAATGATGCGTTTGAATTTGATATGATCATTATCGATGAAGCCTCCCAATATCCCACCACCCATTATTTATCGGCCATACAATCGATTCGCTCCCATATGGTTAATCTGGAATTCAACG
>JACZSS010000040.1 GCA_022574115.1 Candidatus Heimdallarchaeota archaeon
AGCAGAGTCGAGTTAAGGGATGAGGCCTGGAAAGCTTCTGGTATTACCCCAAAAAATAATCCCGGACCAAATTGACTTAAATCTCCGTTGATTGAGGCTAAATTCGCAATGCCGAAGATTAAAAATGCAGAGACAACACTTGCTAGTGTATTTCCTAGAACTGTAAATCCAGCATTTATTGGAATATTGTGAGTATTCTTGCGCTCCATGTATGATCCATACAGAACCATGAATGTACCGCCAAGGCACAGCGAGAAAAATGCCTGACCAAGGGCTGTGACATATGTATATGCGGTAACTTGACCCATATCAATGGTGGTAAAGTATCCCCAAGTAGAACTCCAAACCCCTGGTTGGGCAAGAACAATTCCCGCCATAACCACGACAACGATATAAAAGATTGGAACTACTTTATTGCTGACCCTTTGAATCTGCCTATGTCCGCCAATAATTGTTGGAGCAACCAGCAGAATCACTAGTCCAGCGAAGAATAACTGTAAAGCGGGGCTCGAGGCTACATTATTGTCAAAGTATCCGGCGGCGTCGGTTGAAGATTGAGTAAGGCTTGCATCTACAAGTGACGAATAGGCATAACGCACAATCCAACCAATCCAGACAGCAAAATATGAACCGATGGCAAGTACGATACCAAACAGTAGTACCCCAACATACTTACTACCAGGGAATTTCACATTGTGAAATGCACCATCAGGACCGCGTCCTGTTAGTCGACCAAGACCCCACTCTGCTGTCAATGCTGGATAAACGAAGAACAGTGCCATGACCATATAGATTAATATATAGGCCGCTCCCCCAAAATTAGCGACTTGGTAAGGGAAACGCCAAAGTGTGCTAAAGCACACAGTCATGCCCAGCATTATTGATACTAGGCTGGTTTTACTTTTACTATCAAAGCAAGTATGACAAATTGGTTCAGTTGTCTCTGTCATAGTAATCAATCTTTATTGGGTAATCCATTTACCAAAACTCTTTTTTTAAAGCATCGTTAATCTAAAAATTACTATGATCGTTTTTACCTGTACAAATAGTAAGTAGGTATGTGCCGTCATCTTCCACTAGACATTGCTGTCCACCCCTTAATTACTGACATGGCTTCGATAGAGGCATCTTTCATTGGTGAGAACGGACTTCCTTCTACGTTTCTACCATTAGTGTCTCTCTTCTGACTGCTCACGAATAGTTCGAGGCAATGATTTTTTTCGCTGCAGATTTTCGGTTTAGAATTATATTAAAAGTGATCAAACGACTTTCAAGATAACGTTATATCACAATAAATTGGTCTATGGTCTGACACGTCTGTATCTATTACCGCGCAATCTGAGATTGCAATATCAATGCTTAACAAGATGTAATCTATCCTTCTTTCATTAACACCTTCGTCAACTGTACGATCAGAGTGAAATGTAGCACCCAATTGATCTGGATGAGTAGCATTCCATCCATCAATAAATTTCGCAGTCATAATGCTATATTCTGAATCAAAATCATCTCGAGTATTAAAATCACCTAATATGATAAAATTACTAACGGTTTGAGTGTTGATATAATCAAATAACTCTGCAATCATTGCAATCCTTTCTGGACCCGATTCTCCTATAGGTAAATGAGTAATGTGAGTTGCAAATATTCTAGCTTCAATTCCGTTAACATCAACAATAATATCCAAAAATGATCGAATGAATGGAGTGTCCGTATCGTAATAAACCGTTGTCGCGCTGGTGATTTCATATTGGCTAAAAATGGCATTTCGTAACTTTGCCCTACTTCCTTTTTGAATATAAGAATAAGGATATCCTATTTCTTCCATCATCTCTTGCATATCAGCAAGCATATTTGCGAATCCATTCACCGCAAAGTCTGCTGTAATTTCTTGAAAGGCGATAATGTTAGGGTTTTCGTCTAAAATTACCTCTCGAAATCCGTCAAGCTTGTATCCCACATTGACTTCAACTCCAAAATGCAAATTAAAATTCATTACTCTGATTTTTGGACCTCCAGCTATATCCACGGTATCATCATTATAATTTAAAGGAACAAAAGATGTAAGACTTAAAATCAAGAAAATAATTACTACAGTGCTTAATTGTTTATTCTCCATGTCATTCAACCCTCCCTTGTCGTTTTGTCACAACTACACTAAGCAATGTAAAAATTATTGCTAACATAACAATAATTAATTGCAAGATCAGATCTTCGCTTGGTAGGGAAAGTAAAATAAGAATAATTGTTAACGCTGATCCTAGGACAAATGAAATTGAAAACCATCTTGTACCATGAAATGGTAATTTGCATGCATTGACAAGACAGATACGTAGTAAGAAGATGTTACCCATGATCCCTAGGATCCAAAATACGATAAAAAATTCTAACCACGGGTATGTAACTACGGCGAGAAGGGTGAATATGGCACCAACAAATGATAATAAACGGTTTTTATTAATCCAGTAATTCTCTAATTGATGTATGCTAAGGGCTATTGAACCAGTAATAATACTCACCAAAAAAATAGCCATCGAAGATGAAATAGTAGTATCGAATGATATTGCAACATAGGCTAGAAACCCAGAATTTGCAAAATAGAAGAGATAGAGAAAAATATTCAAGAATAATCCAACTAAGGCTAAATTCCTACCCAGACTCTTCTGATTTTCAATTGATGAAGAGAATTCACTGACAAAGATTGTGTCCTTGTTAGAAAACATAAATAGAAAGAAAATTACACCTAATATGGACGCAATTAGATATCCTTGTAAATGAGAAAAGACCATTGGGTCAATTCCACGATTTGCTGATTTCATGCTGAAATCTAGTAATACTGTAAAGACTATGGCCAAACTAATCTCAGAAACCGTTTGGTTTTTGGTATTTGTAATAATCACATAACGCAAATTTCCATATACCAAAGCTAATCCAATAATTAGAATAACGAAACGAAGGGGTAAAAATGGAATAAATATTGCGACAATCCATAGTAGTATGATAATTGGAATCTTATTTGACCATAATTTATGATTGGTTGATATGAAAAGACCAAATAGAGGAAGGAGCCCAAAACCTGCAGCTGCTGCATTTGGTAAGAAATTGATTAAAACACTTACCGCAATATAGATAAATCCGCGGGTAAATGATATATATAAATACAAGAGTATTCCAAGCGCAAAACTACGATATAATCTATCATCGAGTCTAAAAAAATCTAGTTGGCTAGCTGTTGTTGTTGTTGTCGTCACTGTAAATTGAACAATGATTTATTTTCTCCTATTAAAAATTTCTACCATCAGAGATAAAGGAGGACTTAAGGATTAAAATTGTACACAATCATTCGAAAATTAGCCCATGAAGAGTTAATTGACGTCGAGGGATCTGAGAGAAAAAGTGGAGGAAGTCTCTAGACGGATAAATATTCCAACTCTAGTGATTAGGGGTAAAAATGACAGAGTGATCGTGGATGTTCTTATTCTGAGATTTAAGATCGAGTTGTTGAATAATAATATGCAGCTGTGCAGTTATTGGACACTGCAGAGGAACTTGCAACAGATAATAAATTAGAGTACCAAATAAATATCCTTCGAGAAATCCGACGTGAATTTGAGACAGAAGTCGCTAAATGGAAGAATTTGTTAAAGTCAGAGGACAACATCGCTGAGAGAATGGAATCATCAAATCTCAAAAAATACATTAACTAGACTCTTCAAGTACGTAAGGAATTTATCTCCAATTAACCAGAGTCTTCAAATACAAAGAAACTTTATCTCCGATTAACAATTAATGAAGTAGTTTAGTTGTCTCAAATTCAACTTTAATGTTTTTACTGAAGAAAAACAATCACTGATTACAAAATTAAATTCTCTATCTAATTCTTGGAGATCTACTTTTTAGCCGTAAATTTTAAAGAGTTATTCTCTTAGTAACTTCGCAAAAATTCATCCCCGCACACATCCAATCTGTGGATAATTAACCCGTATTCATCCAGTCAATTTTAACAAGTAATCGCGTAAGTGGGGAATACCTAGAAAGGGATCAAATTTTTGTGCAGGCGAAAATGATTTAGAAACTAAGTCTTGGAATGGATTGCTGTTTTGTTTGGAATACGGCATCAAGAATTTGATTAAGAAGGTTTACTGTATGGCTTTCCGGATGAATTTAAACGAAAAACAAATAATTTAGGATCAGGAAGATTCTCAAATGAGGGAGTTATATCTACAGGACCATTGGAAAATAGTTGTTGCTAAGAATCTAGATAAGGTTGATGAGGCAGAAAACGATTCTGAAACAGGTAACATTTTTAACTTTAACATATATTCAAATCACCCACAATCGCTTTGGCTGTGATAAATTTTTTGCATTATTTCTTTAATTACATCAAGATCATACTAATTATTTACATTGTCGCTTTACTTGGCAACCCTACATTTGCAGAATCCACTAAACCACAAATTGATGTGACCATCGATCAAGAATATCAAGAATTTAATCTAGCACAAACTCTATACGTCGGATTTGATCCAGATCCACTTGTAGTGCAAAAGGATTTACTACTGAAGATATATGCAACCACCGACAAGAGGGAACATATCAACAGACTAAGTATCCTACCATGGATTACTAGCTCTGATTTACTTGAACCAGGTAAGACAACTTTGATTGAATTTACACCGGATGAAGCTGGTGAGTTTTCAATTCGAAACATAGGTCATGGTTTTACTGGCGTTTTAGAGGTCGTAGAGTCAACAGCTTCAATTTCAAGTTCCACAGAAAGCCAACAATCCACAACCAGTACTGATACCTCGCAACCCACAGGTTCAGTCTCAAGTTCCACGGAAAGCCAACAATCAACAACTGGCACCGATGCCACGCAGCCTACAACTTCAGTCTCAAATCCAGTGGAAAGCCAACAATTCACAAGCCCTTCAATCGCCATGACCGATTCCGCCTCTGGTACAGAATCAGCAGCTACTTGGGATTTCAAAATCGGTTTCGTAGGAGCCACAGTGATTGCAACCCTGAAAGGTTTTCGTCGTAAACGGAGCGGCTAGAGAGGCCAAAAGATGGTGAAGAAAAATACGGTGCGAATAGATGAGTCTATGTCACATGCTAGTAACTTAACAGAGATGTGACAACTGGTCAATGATATTCCCTCTCCTATGAGATTGCTTGTTGTAGTCCATGAACTTGAAGGGATTTAAAGAAGGTGTGAAGTGTTTGAAAAAAAGGGTCACGGTTTTTACTGTTGTGCTGGTAATCGTTATTGCTGGCTTCGTAGGTTATAGTTATGTAAGAGAAAGAAGCAATCCAGTAGAAGTGGTGTGGGGGGAACCGGTTCATATTGCTGAAGGTATTGATGTTAGCCAAGTTCGTTTTACTTCTGATGGGAAACTAATGTTTGTCGGCAATGATGCCATATTTATGTCAGATGCAGACGGAACCAACACGCAAGTCCTTTTCAACTATACAAATGTGAGACGTGTTACAGTGAACCCAGATCAAACAAAAGTGGTTATTGATGATGGTGATGATATCTTTATTGCCAACATCGATGGAAGCCATCTAACCCCGATTGCTGACGATCCCAATATCTTCGAATTTGCGGCTTCTTTCAGCCCAGACGGGACTGAGATAGCATTTGTAACTATCGATGATCTAAACCTGATCTATGGAATCTGGATAATGAATGCTGATGGAACTGGGAAACGTAATATCCTAGTGGAAGACCTCTCAGTTCTCCGACATCCTAGATGGAGCCCTGATGGAACCCAGATAACCTTTTTTACGATAAGCAACGGAACGCCGTTTATTTGGATCATGGATACAGATGGAAACGATAAAGTCAATCTAACATCTCCGGCAGATTTTGCAAGACAGGCTGATTGGAGCAGTGACGGCAAAACATTAGTTTACTCATCAAGAAAATCTGGCGATTTCGACATCTGGAGTATGAATTCAGATGGAAGTGACAAAGTTCAGATTACTAGCATAGTTGGCGACGAAGCTAAGCCAGTACTGAGCCCTGATGGTCAAACTATCGCCTTTGTTTGCTCAGATTGCCTTGGCACTACGGGTAGTGAGTTGTACATCATCTCAGGAGTTCAAGATTAAGAAACCAGATCAATCCACAAGGCTGTGTTAAAATTCAAGAATAATTAGGCTTTGAAACTTATTGCTAATGATGACTGGACTCTGAGTTCCAAGTCTTGTCATCAATTTGTCCTTGAAAAATACTTTGAACAATAATTTAATAACGTACTTTTCAAAAAATAATTTATGATACGCAAAATGTTTCCAGAAGACATTGGTACATGGGCAAGAGAAAATCCAGACAGGCTAGGTATTCAGATAATGAGATTCATATTTGGGGCTCTGTGGCTCAGTCAGGGTTTATCCAAAGTGTTTAAACGAGATAATGATATGTACAAGGATAACAATAAATTTTTAGATAATCTTAATTATATGAAGGACACCAATCCATATCCGGCAGTCGTTTCACTCCTGAACGAGGTTTTAATCCCGAATGTATCAGTGTTTTTAGTATTAGTTGTGATTACGGAATTATTGATTGGATTATCCCTGTCACTTGGTCTGCTCAGCAGGTTGGGATCTTTACTTGGTGGATTTATGGCGATTAATCTGTGGATACTTACACTTGGGTGGGGAGAGTGGATTTGGACGTATCCCCTGATTTTCTTCCCCCATGTTCTGCTCTTTTTATCGCATGTTGGAAAAGAAGTGGGAGTTGACCGCTTCTTATCTGAAAAGGAAAATTTTACAAACAAAAAATTAATTAATCTTCTTATGTAATTTTCGGATCTTATTCAATATCATGCCTAGTCTATGTGGCTGAATAGTTCTGTAACCCTCTCAAGTAGCTCGTTGTATAGCTCTTCAACGTTGACATCAACGACTTCCCGATTTCTTACTCGCCATTTTCCATTTATCATCACATCAGTGACATCTGAGCTTTTGGCCGAGTAGACAAGTAGCGAATGAAGTGAGTTTTTTGATATGAGGGGTAATAAATGAGGTTTCTTGATATCAATTGCGATCAAATCTGCTTTTTTACCAACATCAAGACTACCAATTTCTTGCCAGCCCAAAACCTCAGCTCCTCCGGAAGTTGCCATTTTCAGAGTATTATACGCTCGTCCCGGTTTCTGATCGAGCTGACCCTTTTGTAACAAAGCAGTTATTTTTACAGTTTCAAACATGTCAAGTGTGTTATTGCTTGCTGGACCATCGGTTCCTAGACCCAATTTTATACCATGGTGGGCCATATCAGTAATTTTACTTACGTTGTTATCCAATTTCAAATTTGATATTGGATTTATCGATACCCCAACTCTCTGACTACTTAGAATATCCATATCCTTTTCATCGCATTCCACTGCATGTGCAGCAATCATTTGATCATCGAGTATTCCAAGAGAATCTAGATATTGAGTTGGAGATTGAACATCATTTTTAATGGTGAAACCGTTATCTAAAGCATATTGCCTGATCATATCCATCTCATTCCTACTTTCAGCAAGATGAGTGTGCATATGAAGGGGTGGGAGACTCGAATTCTTGGCGTTGAAATTATTTTTGTATTCGTAAATTGATTGATATTCCTCTGAAGTCACTGTATAGGGTGCATGAGGGTTGATTGATATTCTAGTTAGATCGTCATTTTTGCCGTGCCAATCTTGGATCAAGCGTTCGTAACTTTCAAGCGTATTTACACCTGATATTATCGGTGGTCCAAGCATCGCCCTAATTCCAATTTCATCAAATGCTTTGGCTTCAGCTTCTGGATACCAATACATGGAATTAATGGTTGTAGTTCCAGATAATAAAGCCTCAATACTTGCAATTTTAGCCCCAATTTCAATATCTTTTGCCGTTAACTTTGCCTCCAACGGCCAAATATATTCATTCAACCAAACATCGAGAGGAGATTCGTCCTCATATGCACGGAACAAGGTCATTCCTGCGTGAGTATGAGTATTGATCAGTCCCGGCATAATAATGTGGCTATCAAAGACATCCACTTGTCGTCCATCAGTATTCAGATCTTTACCAATTGCCGTGATTACAGTATCGTCAATGTTTATCATTGCATTCTCAACAATGCTTGGAATGCCCTGATTAAAATTCAGAATGAATTTAGCCTTTACTGTGTATTCCACATACCTTCTCTTGATGTTCTTTTCTAAATGTTTCATCTGCTATGAAAAATTATTAGTCACTTTGTTCCATAAAATTGGCGAGTAGACTGAATTAAGGGAATTACAGTGTTCGTGTTCTCATTTCTAGAATCACAAAAATCTTATTTGGCAGGACCAAGTAGCAACTTGAGCAAATGATTGGCATTATTGGTGGCTCTGGTTTTTATGATTTTATTGAATCGGAGGAGAGTGAAAATATCAACACTCCATTTGGGGCTACAAAATATATGATTGGAAACGTTGCTGGAACAAACGTATGTTTTCTACCCCGACATGGCTCCCAACATTCAATAGCTCCATCACAGATAAATTATCGAGCAAACATTTTCGCTGCTCTCACACTTGGAGTAGAGTATATTATTGCTACAAATGCAGTAGGGAGTCTTAGAAAGGAATTTGAACCTGGTCTCCTTGCGGTGCCTAATGGGATTCTTGATTTTACCTCGGGTAGACAATCAACCTTCTTTGACGGCTCTAATATCGAGATAAAGATAAAATCTGGAAAAATCCTTACCGGGGTGATTCATACAGATGTAACTGAAACATTATCTCATGTTATTCGCACTAAAATAATGACTGCAGCTACCAAGCTAGGCCATAAAATTTACAATGGTGGGACAATAGTTGTTTCTAATGGACCGAGATTTGAAACGCCTGCTGAAATCAAAAGTTATGCAATTCTTGGAGCTGATTTTGTTGGCATGACATCAGCCCCTGAGGTATTTCTGGCTCGAGAATTGGATATTCCCTATGCCAGCCTTGCAGTCATCACCAATTACGGTGCTGGCTTGCAAAATTCGGTGAATGCCGAGGAGGTATTCACATTGTTTAAGAACAGAATTAGCAGTGTAAAAGAAATAATCAAACTGGCAATATCTCAATAGTTGGTGTTGTGTCTAGCTAATGCAATCGTAGGATTCCGCACAGACCACATCAAATATCCTGATTTTCATGATTTATAATCTGTGACAAAATCAATTTGTACAGACCATGCCTTCCATCCTACAAGTCCAGCATGCAAGTTGTTTCATTTTATATGGTTTGAAACTATCAGTTAAGTTATCAGACATTTTTGCCTCGTCATCATTGACAAGAATGGGACAAACCCAAGTACCTCGTTCAGTAACCATACGACATTTTGAACATTGTAAGTCGTTATAATCATAATCGGTGAAACATTCCAAGGTAAACAACTCGCTTTTCACATACGGTCTATCTCGGTCTGCTTCTCTGCCAATTCGTAGTTGAGGAATAATTTTGAGCTTCTGTTTTTCTTCTGGGATCCCGTATCCTACTAGGAGGTCTTTAAATTGAGATTCAATTTGGTCGGACTCAAGTAAGGACCAGGATCTCATCGCTGTAATTATAGGATTAAATCCTACCGCGATTAGATTTTTCGTTCCCCTCTCTGCTCTCTCAAATGCTTTCTTCCCTCTGATTATATCATTTGACACCTTGTTTGGACCATCAAATGAGACTCTAAACTCAAGGTGATACTCACTGCTTTCATTAATTAATTTCAGTTTACGAGCAATATTTTTTGTAATTGTTGTCGCATTGGTAAGGACCGTGACATCTCCATGCATAATTGCTACTTCAAACATCTCTAGGAGATTTGGATTGATAAATGGTTCACCGCCGGTGAAATAGATATCAATTTTTTTATATCCGGCTGAAATGGCTTCTTGCAATTGTCTGTTAAAGGTGTCCATCTCTAGGAATGGATGTTGATTAGCGGTTGGACTACTTTCCACATAACAATGGGTACATTCGAGATTGCATTTGCTACCTGTAAAGAACCACAATACAAAGTCTCCATGCTCTTTAGCTAAAAATGGGACCGAGTATATATTTTTTTGTTGTTTGGGGAAGGACATCAAGAATCACTTCTACGTATGAAAGTCAAATATTTTCACATATCAGTTTATGTATTGCTGTGAGGTCGAGTATTAACAAACAAAGAATATTCCCACAAATTATACTTGAATCGAATTTGTAGATTGTTTCAGCTCGTCATGCAACCAAATTAGATAAACTGGGAGATACTCCAATAGCAGTACTATTTCATTCTCCTCCCAGATTCCAGAACTATCATACTTGATGTA
>JACZSS010000593.1 GCA_022574115.1 Candidatus Heimdallarchaeota archaeon
TCAATACTAGTTTCATCCAAAAAAGTATTACCTGCTAGTGCAAACCCTCCATCAGTGGTCTGCACAAGGCTACTTCCTCGATCATCATAATCTGCCCTTCCATAGGTTTGGTTCCATTGGACCTGGGGTTGGTCCTGTCCGCTATCACCTTTGGAATGTGATTCCGCGGTTATGAAGGCATTTGGTATCTGATATGTTAATGGAGTCATCATTGAGATAATTAAGTATATCACGATTGTTTTACTACTTATCATGTTCAGTTCATCATTAAATGATATCTTATACAAAATCAAGAAATAAAAGAGTTTTTTGCTCTCACTTAAGATATGCCAGCTTTATCAGAAAATCTTCTCCGTCCTGATAAAGTGCCAATATTGTCAATGCGTATTATCAGCCTATAATGTATTTAATTTGTGAGTGCATTAATAAGAGAGTACCACAAATTAAAATATAATTATCAACGAATACTAGGCGCAGCCTTATGTACGTCTAATACGCAATTCGAAATTTTTAATCAACTAAATTCTTTAATTATTAGACGTTCGGTTGAAGTTGGGACAGACTAGATCGATTTGAACTTGCTCAGAAGGCTAAACGCTATCTGAGTGGGGATTCCATCATTATCCATAATGTAACATCTTAGGATAGTTACAAAAAAAAACATCTTAAATCAAGGTATACTTTTTTGAATGATGAAATCAAGTCTTGAAATCGCCCAAGGAGCTAAATTAAAACCAATTGCTGAGATCGCAGAATCGATCGGGTTAGGAATTGAAGATATTGAACTTTACGGGAAATCAATAGCAAAAATAGCTTTAACTAGTGAAAAACTCAAGCTAATCAAAAAAAATCCTAAGGCGAAATACATTCTTGTCACTGCCATTTCTCCCACACCCGCCGGAGAAGGTAAAACGACGACTTCGATTGGGTTGACTCAGGGGTTTGCAAAATTAGGCAAAACGGCCATAGTTACTTTACGACAACCATCTTTAGGCCCTGTTTTCGGCATAAAGGGTGGTGCAGCTGGAGCAGGATTGTCACAGGTCCTGCCGATGGAGGAGATTAATTTGGGTTTAACTGGAGACTTTGGCAAAATTGAAGCTGCTCATAACTTATTAGCTGCTATGGTGGATAATCATATTTTCAGGAAAAACAAATTAGACTTTGACTTGACAGCTGTTAACTGGAATCGCGTCATCGATATGAACGATCGTGCATTAAGAGAAATTGTTCTTGCAGTCGGTGATCCACAAACAAATGGTGTGACCCGTCGTTCTGGATTTGATATAACTGCTGCTTCTGAAATAATGGCTTTACGTGCTCTTACAACTGATCTCTCGGATTTGAAAACCAGATTAGGTAAACTTGTGCTTGGCCGAAATAAGGAAGGGAAAATAATTACTGCCTCACATTTAAATGCACCTGGTGCCATGGCGGCCCTTCTCAAACATGCCATTAAGCCTAATCTTGTCCAAACTTTGGAAGGGTCTGCCTGTATTATGCATACAGGTCCGTTTGGTAATATCGCCCATGGCTGCAGTTCGATAATTGGTGATGAAATTGCGTTGAGGTTGGCCAATTTTGTTGTCACTGAGGCTGGCTTTGGATCCGATTTGGGTGCAGAGAAGTTCTTTGACATCAAATGCCGACAGTCCGGTAATTTTCCAGATGCCGTTGTATTAGTAACCACCATCAAGGCGATGAAATTTCACGGTGGCATTCCATATGACCAGAAAAAAATGAAAAAAGAAAATTTACAAGCGGTAAAAGATGGCGCGAGAAACTTAGGGAAGCACATTGAAAATATGAGAATCTATGGTGTTCCGGTAATTGTAACGCTTAATAAATTTTCAAGTGATACAGATGCTGAAATTGATCTGGTTCGTGAACATGTCAAATACTCTGAGGCAGCCGGGTTTGCGGTGTTTGAGGGCGTAGTCAAAGGAGGAGATGGTGCGATTGAACTAGCTAAATTAGTGATCAAATCAATTAATACAAACGGGACTCCAGTACCCACGTATGTATACGATCTGAATGAACCAATCAAGAACAAAATAGAAAAAATAGCCCGAACGATTTATGGTGCGAGTGGAGTAAAATTCTCGGTAAAAGCGTCAAACATAGTTGACCAGTTGACCAAGGATGGATACGCAGATTTACCAATTTGTATGGCTAAAACACACCTTTCCCTTTCTGATGATCCCACTCAAAAAGGAGTACCTACAAATTTCGAAATCAACATAAACGATGTCAGAATATCTGCTGGCGCTGGATTTATCTATCCAATCACGGGTAAAATGCTAACAATGCCGGGTTTACCAATGATTCCATCATCAGAAAATATCGATATCGATGAACATGGGACAATTACTGGCTTATTCTAATCTCTTAGATCATGATCGTGAATATACGGACGAACAGCCAAATCTTAAGCAGTTTAAATAATGAAATGAGTGCTTTAACTAGAAACGAGTAATTCCTCGTTTTTCAGATTACCCCCACGCCTACAAAATGTAGGAAAGGCACTTCTGGTACCAGAAGACAACGGTTGAAGGATGGGGATTGCAGACTCAAGTCCAACTTGCTTCGGAAGCTATATGCATCTGGAGTGGGGCTCATATCGGTAGCCCTATTGTAGCATCTTAGGATAGTTACAAAAA
>JACZSS010000594.1 GCA_022574115.1 Candidatus Heimdallarchaeota archaeon
ATTCCCAGCTGGTTATGCAAAAAATTTGGATATGGAGGAATGTGTCATTGCGATTTCTACAAATATAATGATTTTATCCCGATGTTAATCGTTGGGTCAATAGGCGCACTAAATTTTGCGATATTTCCTCTGAATCAGCTGCAGGCATTAACACTGTTGATAATCTATATTCTGTACGCTTTAGTTATAGCTTTTCTACTGCCTCAAAAAGAAATACAACCGCTGAAATATCCTCCCCAGCTATTAATACAGAATATCGATCAATTCCAAGAATTTCTAATGACGAATCCTCAAGAGCGTAAGCTGATTACGATGGTTAAAGCCACGTGCGATTTCTGCGCAATTCAAGTAGCCGAGTTAAATCAAATTCCACTAGATATTTTGTCATCACGATTACGAATACTCGATTTGTCGATCATGAAAATCGATCCAATTCTTGGCATGACTTTGAATATATCTCCAGATGAATTAGATAAAGTTCCTGTCCCATCTACAAGAGTGTATGATGCAGGTATGGAAGTTGAGCTGAAAGAAGGCGTCCTTAGCTCACCAGAAATTCAAGCCTTACTCCTTTAGGGCCACAATGACCAATTTTGTAAATCTTGATCAAGATATCATTTCTTGGCTTCAGGAAGATATACCATATTGGGATACCAATTCTGATCTCATTTTGAATAATAAGCATACAACTGCCAAAATCCAAGTTAAGCAAAATGGTGTACTCTCTGGTACAGTCCCATTTATCCGAGTATTCTCAAAATTAGGCGTAAAAGTAGTCTCCCTCAAGTCTGATGGAGACAAGCTTAGGACAGGTGAAATAGTTTTTAATCTTGAGGGACCAATAAGAGATATTTTAATGGGTGAACGAGTCTCGTTAAATATTCTCTCCCACATGAGTGGGATATCGACGATGACTGCAAATTTAATGAATCAAATCAAAAACGAAGGCCTTACAAGTAAAATTGCGGCAACTAGGAAAACATTACCAGGACTGCGAAAATACCAAAAATGGGCGGTGAAAGTGGGGAATGGCGACACCCACCGGATGTCGCTATCAGATATGATCATGCTGAAGGAAAATCATTTATCCCAATTTTCATCAATAACTGAAGCTTTAGAGGTGACGATGAGACAAAAATCATTTTCTCAAAAAATTGAAATTGAAGTCACTACCAATGAACAGGCACTAGAAGCCGCCAGAGGAGGAGTTGATATCATTATGCTCGATAATTATAACTCAAAAGAAATTTCAGGAATTATTTCCGAAATCAGGAAAATAAATCAAGGAATTTTGATTGAGGTTTCAGGAAACATAACTGAAGCTAATTTTATGGATTTTGCAAGAAAGGGTATTGATATTATTTCAATGGGCAAATTGACTCATTCAAGCGTTGCATTAGATTTTTCTTTACTTGTTGATTAGCACTAGCGATGTTAGCAGCAACCGCCACCGTCTGATGCACCTGCACCACAAGCACCTGCACCACAACCGCTGGCTTCACTTTGTGCAGATCCACCGCAGCAAGCACCTGTTTGACTCATTAGTTCCGTAGCATTCGGATTAGTGATTCGGAAACCTTCTTTTCCGCCGTCTACTGATTCATAATTGATAATCGCACCTTCAACATAAGGATAACTAATTCTATCTACTACAACCTTTAAGTCGTTCACTTGAAATTCCTTGTCATCTGGCATTTGTCTCATGTCAATTGCCATACCAAAGTTTACTCCACCACAGCCACCTTGAACATAAACTCGAAGAAATAAGTTGTCGTGTTTTTGATTGGTTATTACTCCCATTAGTTTGTTGTAGGCCTCTTCCGAGATTGTTACGATCGAGGTTCTCAGGTCGGTTGCAGTTTCTAATGCCATTGTATAATATAGTATTGTCTTTGCATTTTTTAAATAGTACCTATATTGTAAAAAATGATTTGTAATTATTAGAAAAATACTTGCTCAAAAATGGTAAAGATACCTAATACTACTTCTAATAAAACTCATCTGAAATCATGTGGAAAACCTGATTCCTACCCGTGATAAAATCAAAGAAGAGATTTCCACAGAGACTTTTGATATCATTATTATCGGAGGAGGGATTACTGGGGCTGGTGTAGCTCGAGATGCATCACTACGCGGGTTAAAGGTTGTATTATTGGCCATCAGTTAGAATGATCGGTACCAATGCGTGGATTGAAACTTATTATATCTGGCAATTGATTGATTACTGACATTGCCAAAGGCTTGTCCAAATGGAACCACCGGCGGATGATTGCTGCGCCCTTCCCACACCGCTGAATGCACCGGCGACACACAAGACCGCCATCCAACAGCGCATCCAAAGCACCCAGTGGCTCATACGAATCGATCCTCCCGCGACCATCTATATAGTAGCAGGGACGCAACCGTTAACGTTTTTTGTATTTCGGCTAGAACGAGGCTTGTTCCGCAGGCGCGCAAAGGCCGCAAAGAAAACCAAAAGATTTTGACAGGATCAACAGGATTGACAGGATTTTATTAGAGGCACAAAGTTGAGATTGCTTCGTCGCTACGCTCCTCGCAATGACGGCGGGGAGTATTGAGAGAATAGAGATGGATTTTTTGCGTCGTATTATTGGTCAGATCAAGGGGCAATTGGGGGGATTGAGCGTCAGCCAGA
>JACZSS010000595.1 GCA_022574115.1 Candidatus Heimdallarchaeota archaeon
AAACAGGTGATTATAAACTGAAGCTGAGTATAAGCGTTTTTTTCTCAGTTCTTTATCCATAGAATTCAGTTTTTTTGTTAAGAGGGGATCTTTGATTGCGAAATTGATTAAGGTTATATCCTTGACTGTTTTTGCCTTCTGATACCGTTTGATTTCGGTTCCCTGACCGTCTTCTGCCTGTTCTGATTGCTCGGAGATCCTGTCCATTTCATAGAAGGCGTGACTGTATTTCTCCCTAAATTCCTCTTCAAATTCGTCCTGGATTAAACGGATTTGTTCTCTAAAAATCCCATAAGGGGAGAGCTTGTATTTTCCGTGAGGAGTCTCAGGGTCCAATCTTTTTTTGTTATCTAAGACAGTTACCGCGTGCGACCAGTTATTACCACTGTAGTCTACAGGGGTTGGGTCAACGAGTTTTAGGTACTTTACAATTTCATTTTTATTAACATGATAATTTCCTAATACTTCGTGGATTTGAATCAAAATCTGCGAAATTATTTCTGCCCTGATTTGAATTGCACCTACTATAGGAAACTCCGTGACAATTTTTTCGAGGTCGATCTTTGGCTTAGTCACTTTTATCCAATTTCTTCTCACACCAAGCATATATAAGGATGTGAGAACTTACACTATTCCTAATATAGATGTGAGAACCATATATATATTTAACAATGGTTTTAGGAAAAGTCGGAGATAAAAAACTGAAAATTACGCTACCCTCATCAATTACTTGGAATGATGACTATGCAGTTTTTGTCAATTTTGTTTTCGGAAGAAAAATCCATGTACCAGAGAAAATCTATGACCAACTAAAGCTATCCGAGGGCGAAGAAATAGTAATTCTTTGTAAAAAATTGAGTGACACGACGAAGCTCATTGACCATTAAACGGAGGAAAAAATGAGACACAGAATATGTGATGGTTGTGGTAATACACGACTCCCGAAATACAGAATGAAGTTTCAAGTCTATGATTGTGAAACCGATGAATCTAAGAAAAAAACATTGACCTATTGTCAAAGTTGCGTTGATGACCAGGTTGAATTACAGTCAATGGGTACGCCCATAGGTGATTTATCATGAAATTCAACGACCGATCAAAAAAATAACACGAGGAAAGGAGAGACACCACTATGACGAATAAGATTTCTACACCTATCCCCAATTACAGATCTAAACAGAGAGATTTAAGGCGATCGATTAAGTTTTATCCCGAAGAATGCCTTCATGGTGAATTTCACTACAATAAACACACTACTTCAAAACTAAAAATTGTTGCTGTTTGCTTTCATTGTAGCCAGATAAGACCGATAGAGGAATTTCGGTGAGTTAGATTGACTGATTTAGTCGATGAAGTGCTGAACCGATTAGACATAGTTTCATTAACCGGTATTGATAAACGTGGACCTCATCCAATCCATGGATCAGAATCCGGAATTAATTTGTCCGTCAATTCGACGGAGAATAATTGGTTTTGTTTCAGACATAATGTGGGTGGGTATGCAATTCATTGGATTGCAATACGTGATTTCGGGCAAACTTGTGATCAAGCTGTCCAATTCGTCCGAAATAACTTTTTGACAGTGGTAAGAAGAGCATTCGAGATTGAAGGAGTTGAATATTCGAAAAAAAAAATTGGTCAACTACCGATACGTGAAAAAAAAAGATATGAGGTTGTAGATCCGGATTCGTACCAATTTACATTTCTCAAGTTAAGAGGCAAGTCGAAGAAAAAACCAGGTTTTCCAAGTACTTGGTCAGACTATCATGAAACCATGTATGGAATTGATTTGAGTACGAAACAAAATCGAATTATTCTTACTGGCTCTTTCAACCTTGAGCTTTATCCATTGCTTATAATGGATTTTGATCTAGTCAAAGGGTCCGAGGAAATTTTTAATATCGACGCATTTTTGGGAGCGACAAAATTTCAACACAGCTTCATGGTTAAAACTCCTAGTCGAGGGGTTCACGTTTACTATTTGCTTGAAAAAGTTGATTCATTCGATGATATTCCAAAGTCCTATACAATCGAAATCACGGATAAAATGAGGAAAGCCTATCCCTATCTGCAAGGATTAAGACAAATTGATGTTCAGTCAAAAGGAAAGGGCGCTTTTGCTCCCCCTACTGAATGGACAGAGGGCGAGGTTCTAGGTAAATATGAAGTAGTTGGCCATCATTGGTTGAAAGTAATGAATCCTGATTTCTTGAAAAAACTCGAATTTGCTGAGGTTCTGGACCCAGGAGCAGTCCGATCGATCAGTCAGGAACCAACAAGACAGAAACCTTTGACAGCAAGGGAGGTCATGAATGGCGTACAACAATTCCTAGAAGATTTACGAGATGAGTATCCCCAGTTTAAAGTCAAGAATTTTGATGAGGTAATCTATTTTGATAAATCAAGGGGGATTCACGTAATCGACGAGGAGGACAGATTCCTAAACAGACGGGTTGCCAAATTTCTTAAACAGCATCATCAGTTTCAGGATTTGGACACCAACCATATTAACGAGATTGTCAAAAAACACAAAAAGTCGCTCCTGACTGGTAAAATCATGGATTTGGATAATTTTTTCAAGCGTTCGAAATTCATCAATCCCTCTACTATTGTCTATTGTACTGAAACCTGCATCATTAAGAAGAAT
>JACZSS010000596.1 GCA_022574115.1 Candidatus Heimdallarchaeota archaeon
AGATAATTGCAATGCCCCCTATAGATGAAAATCCAATAACAGCCACCAGCTCAGAAGCAAATCCAACCGAAGGAGATCCTGATCTACTGATTTTGATTATTGCTATTGCAGTAATCGTTGTACTGATTTCACTAAGTTCCATATTTCTTGTAACTAGAAGGAGGAAATCTAAAGCATTAATTACGCTTTCTAAAGAAGGGATTCTTATTCGTATGAGCGAGATTCATTCTTTACTCTCCATTATGATAATTTCAAATCAGGATGGATCTGTTTTATTCAGAAATGATTGGAAAAGTGACCCAAGTTTACAAGAGCTGGTCAGGAAAATTAAAACAGCTTATACTTTAACAGACACCACGACGTTAGACGACAGCGTAACGTCACAGCTCGCAAATAAAACATTAACAAATTTTGTCACTGGAGAGTTTGTCCACGTTCATCGCTCCGTGGGTAGTATTATAGATATTTTTCTGATGTCAGCATCGCCAATTCCTCTTGTTTTACCAGCTTTGGAATTATTTGCAAAGTGGATGGGAATTCAAAGTGATTTTGATAATATACAGGATATACAAAATTTGTTTTCCGAAGATGAATTTGAAACCATAACCCATATTCAGTTCGATACATGGACAAAATACAAACTAAAGACGACTGTTGATTTAGAAATTGATGACAATTTAGAATTGATCACACAAGAAATACTTTCGCTCTTCATAGAAAAGGATAAAATGACTTTTACCCAATTAGTTGGTATTTTTAATAAAAAATATAATGTAGAAGAACTCTATAATGAGCTTAGAAATCTGCTGATTGGTCAAAAACTATCAATCTTAGATTAAATGATTATAATCCGATGCGCAGCGAAACCTATCATCACTTCAATTATTTTTTTGTAAGAGAATTTAGTCTTTTATTTTGATTTTTAAAAATTCTACAATGTCCATGAGCGAGTTAAAATCGTCGAAAAACCCTTGATGAATTAATTCAAGCAAGGTAACTTGACCGGATAATAATGATATGGCACCCATCACTAGATGTTCTGGAAAGGATTTTTGGTTTACTAATTTTGTGATTAGGTCAGACACTACGTCATTATTCGATGTTTGCAGTGGATTTGATAGATATGCCATATCTACTAATTCACCAATTTTTTTATTGTCTATCTCGCTAACGTCTAAAAAATCAAAAAGTTCTAATATGGTCATAAACAGTAATTGATGATCTTCTTCCGAATTTTTATCAAAATCGAAAAAGAATAATTGGTCAAAAATCATCTGATGGACACTTTCTTTTTCCAATGATTTAGTTATGTAAACAATGGATCGGGCACCAAAAATGGAAACTTTAAAATTTTGATCTACCAAAAATAGTTCCATATTCGTTCGCAAACCCTCTTCTATAAGATCGTCATCAATTTCAGACAAAGTTTCTAGAACCGTTTCTGCGATCGATAAAGGCATTATGTTGTCTGGACTTAAAACTTCAAACACCCAATTTTCTAATGAATCAACTAAAATCAAGAATTCGAAAATTTGCGATTTGTACCGATCGATATTATTTGAATTTAAAAGATGTAATTCCTTCTTTACCTTGGGAACATCTTCTTTATAAGCATCTTTGTGACCTCGCCAATGCCCCCTATGATCAACAGTTACCACATTCACATGATACAGTTCATCATGCTCATGACCAATTCTATAAGTCGCCAATTCCATACCAGCAAATTTTAGCTCATCCGTTTTTGCAAGATAAGTTGATGAATCTTCAATATGGAATGAAATTGTAGTTTCACATAGCTGGCACTTAAATGAAGTTTCAGTGATCATATTTAGAATCCTCCAGGTTCATCTGTAAAAAAATGTTCAACAAGCCACTGTTGCAAGCCTTTCATGCCCTCCCCTCTCATGGCGCTAAGTTCAAAATATTTAATAATTTTTAGTTCAGATTCAATAAATGAATCGATTAATGAGCCATCAATATTTGATGGTAATTCTATTTTATTCTTAATTAGAATAAAATCTGGTATTTGTTCATTGTCAGGATAAGATTCTTTGATTATCTCAATCCATGTTGATAAATCGAAGAGTGAATTAAGGTTTGAACCATCAAAAACCAGCATGACTAAATCCACAGCGCCCATTGTGCTTCTGGTTGAATCTCTAAGTGCGTGAAGTGGTTGATCTAATTGACCAGCTAAATCATAAAAAATCAGCTCTCCATCTTTGGTATAATTCTTGACAAGTTGGGATGCATGAACTGTGATTAAATTGAGATAAAGGGTTCTCGAATAAGTTAAGTCAACAGAATCTTCACTAAGCTGGACCAAAGATTTGCTCTTTGAGAGTATGGTGAGAAGGCTTGTTTTGCCTACTCCACCTGCACCAGCTAGCAATATCTTGCGTACACCCTTTACTCTCTTGATGTAATCTAAAAATGAGTCCATCGGTCTTTGATTTGACCTCCAATTACCCAAAATTATTAAATATAAAAGAGTTAATTGATTGCTTTCCTCAAGATGCTCAATTTTTTCAATTTAATCGAGACCTCCACAGACTTGAATGTCATAAGATTCTAAATCAATATCTCAAGAATTTAATT
Organism: Candidatus Heimdallarchaeota archaeon; assembly: GCA_022574115.1. Lineage (GTDB taxonomy): Archaea > Asgardarchaeota > Heimdallarchaeia > Heimdallarchaeales > Kariarchaeaceae > LC-2. Next base: position 2,599 of record JACZSS010000596.1, read on the forward strand.
TATAATTATAGTCAGTAGTCATCAAATATCTCTTTATCTTCGTAGA
>JACZSS010000597.1 GCA_022574115.1 Candidatus Heimdallarchaeota archaeon
CTTGTGTCTATTACCGGACGAGCCCTATCGGTTTTCAATACACGATATCAAAGAATTAAAGAAAATTAAATCATTTCAACATTCTGCGTTTGAATTTATAGACGGCTCTTATTTGAGTTGGCACGGATCGAGATTAGTTCACTCCTTGATTTACTTCCTTGAAATAACGAAAAAATACACAAAGATACTTGTGTGATTATTTTGTGCATTCAGCGAAGTTAATTACACTAAATATTTCTGAAAGAAATATTTGCTAAGATTATGTGCAGAAATATCCGACCTTTATTCAATTTTGAGCCCCCAGCAACTAGTGATGAGATCCGTAGAGCATCTTATCAATTTGTTAAAAAAGTAAGTGGATTCAATACACCTTCAAAACTGAACGAAAGTGTATTCAATGATACAGTCTCGAGAATTTCTGGTGTTATTCAAATTATGCTTAACAACCTGGAAACCAAGGCAAATCCGAAGAATCGACAGGAGGAAGCAGAAAGAGCCGCAGCTAGATCTGCAAAAAGGTTTGCAAACAGCCAACCTTCATTCACTCGACCTTGAAGAAATAAATAATCAACCGAAGTATCTTCTTTATAATTCATTAACAATCCTCAAACTAATCTCTCGTGAGAGTTTCTCTCAAAGTCTTGTTTATTGTACTTGAGACATTTGTACATCCATCTCGCCAAGTAGCCGAACACTTTTACGGAAATCGTAATTTAATTCAAGATGATCTGAGCAAGGGCATTCCTATATACGGACAAACTCTAATAAATGGATCACAATCACGCTTTGGTACCGATTAAATCGACAAATTCGTATAACGGTTTCATAAACTATGATTCATTTGCTTTAACTCCGTTTTACCAATTGAATTTTTCCCTTAAGTAGGATACTTTCACATTTAACTATTCTATCGATTAATCTTGGGGAGTTACGCTAGAAAAATTTTTAATGTGGGACATGAGAGATTTTGCTAATTGATGAACTAAATTTATCGGATCAATAAATTACAATGTGTGAACTTTAAGCCACACATTTTTGACAAGGTTGAGGAATGACTGACTTTGGTCTACTGCTTCAGTATTTAGCCTGGTGGGCGTTATTTGGATTCATTCATACAACTTTATCAAGTAAATCCTTGAAATTGAGAATAGGTTTGGGAAAAACTAAATATCGAATTATTTACAACATTATAGCTACTTTTACCCTGCTCTTAGTAATACTAAATGTTCCATCGATTATTTCTATTTTGTTATCAGGTTTGGATCTGAACATGAGTAGGCGAATACTTTTCTTCTTTATGTTAACCAGTGGATGGGTGATTGGTTTCTTTGGTCTCACGGCTTGGAATTTATCAGCTCTTGCAGGTTTCGAGGAAGACAAGGACCCACTTAAACGAGATGGTATCTACGCGTTCTGTAGACACCCAGTCTATATCGCTGCTATTCTCATTTTGTTATCCACCCTAATTATTGAGATAAATGCGGTAACGCTCTCGTGGCTAGTAGGAGCAGGCGGATATTTTGTTGTAGGGACAATTAGTGAGGAAAAGAAGATGGTAATTAGTTTTGAAGAATATGTTCACTACAAACTGGACGTTGGCAGGTTTTTACCTTGGAAAATTCGACATTTAAAATATCTGATCAAAAATTATCGTCCGCAGGGGATACATGAGATTCAGCAATAATTTGTTAGGATTTGAAAATGAATACAAGCCAGGCCAATCTGAAAATTAGAGAAAAATACGCCATGTATACAGTATTTGTCATCCTACCTTTAATCATCTCATTTATCTTTGTTAGAGAATTTTTTTCACCCACGCTTAGCGATGGAACACTACCTCGTGCGTGGGTCGTAACCATCCTTTATGGTTTACTCCCAAGCTTCCTCATATTATCTTGGAAAATACATACTCAACCAAAAGTTTGCATTTTGATTCAGATGAGTATGCATCCAATATTCGTTCACCAAATTAAGGTTGATATATCATTTTGCTTAGATTTAGTACTACAATCGATTTATTTTTTATGATACATCAAATCCAAGCATGATACGCTTGACCGCTGACTTCGCTACTATTTCATTTCGACATTCTAACAGAAAGCTCATGGAATTAGGCGCTGAGGTTATAATAAAAATAATATTGTCAATCCTCGTGTTCGTTTTCCTCGCCTTGGAGCCGTTTTATGCGCTCTTATTGGCAATGTTGCTTGGAGCATTTTTAATCATCTTCCCCCATAGTTTCAACGGATTAATTTACTCATCAGTGGATATATTCGTTGATACAGATTACAGTGCTATTATTTTTAGAAAATTTAGCAAAATTAGAGACAATCGACTCGTCACGTTCAAGCTGTTTGAGGACACGAAACTGATTTTTACGCATCGACCCAGAAATCATTCAGATGAGATAGGCGATCCAATTTCTGTAGAGATTGAATCATCCCAATATCCAAGTAACTGGAACAGGTATAACCTTACGTATGAATTTGAAATTTCAAAGAAAGAACAATTTTCATTTGCCAAATGGCTATCAGAACAAACAGACATTGACTTGCAAATAGTAGCAAGACGATAACTCCTACATCTGATCTTTCACAAGTAATTATTCAATCCAAAATAGGTGAAACAAAATATTGCAA
>JACZSS010000041.1 GCA_022574115.1 Candidatus Heimdallarchaeota archaeon
CCATTATGACAATTATCCTCTCTTACCTTCTGATAAGAAAGCTTGAGAGAATAAACGCTAAGGTACTTCTAGGGATCGCTATCTCTTCTCTAGGTGCTGTGATAATCGCACTCAATCTATAGACCTCTAGATTTACAAGTTTGTAGAATGTGTCAGGTAATTCCTCTAATAAATTACCCGACAGTACGAGGTCCTTAAGCTTTGACAATTTGTAAAAATCATCTGGCAAGCTTTGCAAATTATTATTTATAAGAAACAACACTTTCAGATCTTGTAGTTGAATTATTGTCTTGGGAACGGTTTCTAGTTGGTTAAAGTAGAGGTACAACCGTCTCAGTTTCAATAAGTTTCCAATCGATTCTGGAAGAGCAGTCAATTTGTTGCCTCCTGCTCTTAACTCAACTAAATTTGACAAATTACCAATCTCATTGGGCAAGTGATGAATTTGATTGTCATCCAGATTTAGATGAGTAAGGCAATTTAGGTTGTCAATTGTTCTCGGCAACTCTTGTAGTTGATTTGATCCTAGATTAAGTATACGGAGCTTTGGAAAGTGCATAAAAAAGATATCTGAGACTTTAGTAAAAAGATTATTTGCTAGTTTTAGTATACGAAGTTGGTGTAAATTATAGAGTTGGATCGGAACATCACTCAGGAGATTACTTGATAAGTTTATAGAACTTAATGTTCTCATCTGTACAAATTCGATATCTATTCGAGAAATTAAATTTGAGGACAAATTTAAATCCAGTAATTTAGTTAAATTCCTAATTGATGTGGGAATTTCTTCAAGCATATTATTTTGCAAATTCAGTACTCGGAGGTTGGTTAAGTTACCAATTTCAGTTGACAAAGCTGAAATTTCGTTGTTCGATAGATCTAGTTTCTTCAGTTTCCTTAACTTAAATAATCCCTTAGGGAGATACACTATCTCATTAAATGAAATATTGAGTTCTTCTAGTTCAGAAAAATTTGAAATGTGATGTGGTAAGCCAGTCAAGTGGCAACTGGAAATGTCAAGTGAAACCACATGACCATTTGACGTCTTTAGTTTTAGCTGATCCTGACTGCTAGAACTATTTGGGAAAACTGGAGTCGGATTTGCTAATAAAATAGCTTCCAGCTCGTTTAGAACTCTAACTTCTGACTGATCAAGATAAGCCGTTTTGGATTGTCTGATTGATCGAGTCATTGTTTTCATTAGTTTCAATGTTAGCCCAATTGAATTCCTATTTAATTATATTTGATTCAAATATGAGATTTATAAAATCTGTAATGCTAATCTCTTCTCAATGCTTTGACAAAAAAATTGTCTCTGCCAGAATGACCACCGAAGTGCTTTCGGCTTTCGATCCTATACTGTGATTCCCGGAGCTGAAAATACAATTCTTTCCAAGTGTAGTAATGATAAAATCTCTTCGCTAGTACTTCCCCTTTAGAATTTTTCCAGGGCCGCTGATGATCCTCAAGTTCTATCAGATGTCGTCCGTCTCGAATTGCCTGAAAGATCTTCTTTGCATTGCTTGGTCGCCATTTTCTCCAAACGGTAAGCGTTAAAGTGCCTAGTAATTGATTGATTCTTCGAAGATCCTCTACAGCAGCTCTACGTTGCTCTTCCGTCCTTAAATGATGAAGAACAGCCACGGATAGTATGTCACTGACACTTTTTCTGCGGATTGGCAATTTGGGCAAAGCTCCGAGTATTCTCTGATGGTCAGAACTAGCAATATATCTAGAGAGGAGTTTAAATGAAATATCCAAGGCTAATGTCAATGTCTGATTCAATTCCAACATATTACGTCCATTTCCTGTCCCAACGTCGCACAAAATACCTGATTGTCTGTCTTTGAGTTCAGTTATTTCGTTAATAAGAGCTTCCCATGGCCTGTTTTTCTTTAACAAATATGAGTCGCTGATCGTATTGTAAGAATTCCGTAACTTGTTAATTTCTCCAAACAGTTGAATCTACTCCACTGGGTTCAGAATGTGTCTGATAAATTAATTTCCTTAGCTTTATCAAAGCAACAATTTACTATTCGAAAAGCTAATCGAAACATTTTCCTATATTGAGAATAATCTTTGAAATCACTTTGAAATAAGGTCCATGCTGATTCATAGTAGCTTTTAACTAGAACCGTCAGATCCTGATGACCCGCTTTATCCAAATGTTGTAGAACTGTAGTTCTGTTCATCGACCACACAGTTTGTGGATTCTCGGAGATTAAGGATAGAACACGTGAAGCAGAGGGTGAAATTCTCCAAGTGAGCTTTCTTAAGAGATGCCAGTTATCCATGGTAGATCTATCGTACACATCCATGGCAAGCATATCAAAAACTTTCTTGGTTTCATCAATGTTGTTCAAATCAACTTTACGAAACTGATCTGGGTCTTCTTGTTTAAACAAAGTAAGAGGTATGTCTCCAAAGATTACCTCAACGTCCTCTGGTAAAGGAGAAAGAAACGGGACGACCTTGGCTAAATCTGCCATCGTGTGGACCGAAGACCTAGGGATGTGAAAGTAATTGGGATGGATCTCAGTAAACCTTGATTCATAACCAGAAATAATATCCAGAGAAGTATCGAGATCATCTAGTGTATTACCCATCAGATATTCTTCTTTTGTGTAGACATGAAAATCAATGTCTGATATAATTGGGACATAATCAACAAATGTGGCAATTTCTTTCAATGCTGAACCTTTGAAATAAGCAGCAGTAATTCTTGAAGAAAGTTTCGTATTGAAAATTTCCTTCCAAATCTTAACTGAAATTTCAATATCTGTTTTGCACAGCTCTAATTCATCAGAAAAGATTTCCACAATGGTTTAATCCACCTCACATTTATCAATTTGTCGCTTTTTGGCTCCCAGCTTATTTGAAATCATTGAACACTGACTCATAGCTAATATTCTGCTTTTTAAATCCGAGGGGTTCATTAATTGGAATCCTATCACGACTGGTTGGGTCCGTTTGATGGAGAGCAAACATTTTGCTTTGATAATAAATTCCTAGAGGTATACGTTCTCCCCATTCTTGACCTCTAACAAAGGCTTGGCCAATATCAGTTGAATCATGATTCTCATCATCTAGTTTGTAAACTCTTTCTCGAAACCAATCATAGGTATTGAGTTTATTGAAGGTTACACAAGGACTCAACACGTCGATAAAGGAGAAGCCAGTATGCTCAAATGCTTGCTGAACTAGACCGGCTAAGTGCTTAGTATCACCAGTAAAACCACGGGCAACAAACGATGCACCAGCTCCAAGGGCCAAGGCAATTGGGTTGATAGGCCTTTCGTCGACTCCTTCCGGAGTAGTCAGTGTAATATGACCAATTTGAGACGAAGGAGAAGATTGACCTAGTGTGAGGCCGTATATCTGATTATTCATCACTAGGTAAGTCACATCTAAATTACGTCTAGCAGCATGAATAAAGTGACCCGCGCCTATACCATAACCATCCCCGTCTCCGCCAACAACCACAACATTCAATGAAGGATTAACCATTTTCGCCCCCATGGCAGCTGGTAAAGCTCTACCATGTAACATATGAATTCCATACGCTGTGGTCCAGTGGGGGAATGAAGAGGAGCAACCTATACCCGAAATAATTAATGTATTGTGAGGTTCGTACCCCATTTGAGCTAGCACTTTTGTGGTAGCAGAAAGTAACCCATAGTCGCCGCATCCTGGACACCAATTTGGTTTTACTGAACCTTTGAACAATTTAATATTGATCTTTTTTTTCGTTTCAGTCATTATTGGTTTTCCTCCTGATTAAGTAGTTCTGTAATTTCAAGAGTAATACTTGAGGGAGTTGGAGTTTCTCCATGCAGAGGTCTAATTGAATGTGTTGGTTTCCAATCGGTGTGGTGGTGTATCAGGTTTTCTAGTTGACCAGTATAATTCACCTCAAACATAATTGAAGTCTTGATATTTTTTATGAAGGGGAGGAATTTTTCGAATGGGAATGGAAATAGATCAACAAAAGATAACATATTCCAAGACGTTGAATTTTCTTGATTTAAACCATCGATCGCCTCTCTAACTGCACCTTGAGTGCTCCCCCAACAAAGAACGGTGTAGTCTGCATTTTTTACGCCATACAGCTCTGGACCATCCATCTCATCCCGAAGTAACTCCATTTTCCTGAAGCGTTTCTTGAACATTTTCTCTCTTAGATCCCATGATTCTGGTAGGCCGGCTCGATTCCCAGATAGTGAATGTGAATCCTCATCATGCTCCGCTCCTACAAGAATATACTCAGCATCTTTTGTCCCAGGGAAGGCCCTTGGAGAGATGCCATCTTCTGTTAGTTCATATCTCTTGTATTTTGGGTGCTCATCTGTCGCTTTTGTCCAAATTTTTCCTCTATTAATCTCAACATCCAGTTCAAATTCATCAATGCTTGCTGTCTGTTCAGATAATGCGAAATCAGACAAAATTACAACTGGAAGCTGGTACTTATCAGCAATGTTGAAGGCTTTTACGGTTACATCAAATGCTTCTTTTATGCTCCTTGGAGCTAAGATAGCTCGAGGAGCTTCACCGTGTGACATGAACATAATGGAGTAAAGATCTGCTTGTTCCATTTTGGTCGGTATACCAGTCGAAGGCCCCGCTCTCATCGAGTCGACAATTACTATTGGAGTTTCAGTCATTCCAGCATATCCGAACGCTTCTGACATCAAAGAAATGCCAGGTCCTGAACTTGCAGTCATTACTCTCACCCCGGTATATGCAGCTCCGATACACATCGTGATCGCGGCTAATTCATCTTCTGCTTGTCTGACAACAATGCCGTATCGAGAAGCTTTGTTTGATAGGTAAGTAAGAATGGAGGAAGCGGGCGTAATCGGATACTGGGCCAAAAACTTCAGGCCACTAGCTGTCGCACCGAGAGCGATCATTTCATTTCCAGAAATTACAATCGCCTTCATCCCTTCCAAGGTTGCAGGTGTTACTGAAACAAATGCATCTAAATAATTTTCCCGTAAATATGTCTTTCCAAGATCCAATGCTTTCAGATTCATATCAAGTAGTTTCTCACGCCCTCCGAATCTTTTTCTGAGAGTATCAATATATCCTTCCATAGGTATACCGAGGAGAGTTATCAATGCACCAATCGCAATAGTATTTGCCAGAACTGCTCTCTTGACATCTATTTCACGGGATAATTTTGACAATGGAAAGCTAAGCACCTTAATTTTCCTCTGAATAAGTTCTTGATGAAATTTTTCTATTTTGACTTTATCTGCATTGATTAACACATAGGAGTTTTCTTTCATATCTCTTAAGTGGACTTCTAGTGTCTCCTCTGACAGTGCTATTAGAAAATTTAAGGGCCGATCGAATGAAAAGATTTCCTGCGACGAAATTTCCACATGTTGCCACACATGACCTCCTCGTATGGTTGATTGTGTCCCCGGATGTCCAACCACATAGTAGCCGAGTCGATTGAAATACTTCTGTAATAGGCTCCCTGTCGATTGAAGTCCATCACCAGCTACTCCACCAATCCTTATGGCGTATCGAATAAGTGAAGACGATTTCGTGTCATCAGACAAATAAGTCAAAGTAATCCAAATTACTCTTATGGTCAATTAAAATCTCTGTTTTTGCGAATCACTAGAAGCAATTCTTGAATTATAATAATCCTTTTCAATTTCTAAAGTTGAATCAACTTGTGGAGATCAGGGATTTATCCGAATTCATTCACTATCTTGATCGGATACACCAAAGAACAAGGCGAGTAATCGATCAAATACCTCCTGACAAAATAGAATGGAGATTTAAGGACGGAGCATTTAGTTTTGGAGATATTATCCGACACTTAGCAAACTTGCAACGTTACATGTATGCGGAAACAATAAGGTTCAAGGAAAGTCGATATCCTGGACACGACAGCTCATTTATCAGCGGGTATACCCAGATTGTTGAATATTTTGAGACTAAATTTAATGAATCAAGAAGAATTTTTCTTGAAATTACAGTAAAGGATCTAGAAAGGAAATGTACAACACCCGGTAATGTTGAGATCAGAGTTTGGAAATGGCTTCGATCAATGATCGAGCACGAAATCCATCATCGCGGGCAACTGCATACTCTGTTAAATCTAGTCGACCAGGATAGTCCGCCATTATATGGCCTAACTTCGGAGCAGGTGAAAGACCGAAGCAAGCCCTTGGGTTAAAATATCACTCTTTAATTTCTCAAATGGATGAGAAAATCAACTAGAAGATTTATAGGAGAGTGCAATAATATAAATAGTTAAAACAGTTCATTAGATATATAATTAGGAGTCTTAACATGGAGAGCCAAATAGCTAGTAGAGTAATGGATGCCAGCAAAGTAGTAACATTTATGCAATTTGTGTCAGACCCTGAAATCCTCAAGATTTTAACGGATAAAAATCATTACCCCATTTTAAAGTTGCTGAAGACAGAGGTTAGTACTGTTCGGGAGCTTGAAGAGAGGTACGAGGAAACAACTGGTAAGAAGAAAAGTAACAAAACCATTTATCGATATTTGAAAACCTTAGAAGATGCTAAATTAGTACAACCAGTTGGTCAGTTAGTTACCCCTGGAAAAACAGCAACAGAGACAATCTATGGACGTACAGCGCATGCCTTTTACATGAAACCACAAGATGAGAAAAATTATTATGAGTCAGAGATAGGACAACGAGTACTAAAACATCTGGCATTATTATTAAAACCCGTTTTCAATTACAAAAACGTCGATCTTCCTAAATTCACCAGAGTAATGCATGAACATATGGTCAAAGGTGAGGAGAAACTTGAGGAAATCGCTGAAGAAATGGGAGATCAGATGGCTGAAGCATTAAGAGGTACTAATTTAGACGAAATTAACCATATCCTGAAACTGGCCTCAACGATTAGTGCGATAAAATCAAATCCAAATTTTAACACCAAGCTTGATGAATGCTACTCATAAGTCTGTAGGCTGTAAGCGATTGCTGAGATCACCTTCAGCGTCAATTTTAATATGATTCCTGATATGAAGAACTTTCCAATTAGAAAATTCCTTATCTAGAAGTAATTTTATTTGGGCAGAATTATACCCAGGATGTAACTTCCAAAATAGATTGCCAGATTTTATAATTTCCACAAATTTAATCTCAATCCTAGGATCAATAAACTTCGAAGATGTAATGAAGGATGATTTTACAGCTTCTGGAGAATTAAAATTTTTCAAATATAAGTGAGGATTCACATGTAGTAGTTTTGTCACGGGAACCGCTCTCATTAGATCGGTAGCTCTATTCCAGTTAATTTGGGGATATTTGGACAAATAAGCTTTCATTAGATTGATATTGACACCGAAAAACAGACTGGTTATCCAAGTTTTCGAAATAGAATAAGCAATCATCGATGATGACTCATCAAAATTCGAAATAAGCGATTCAATAATCTGAGGACTGATTAGGGGCATATCAATCGGCAGAAAAATTGCGTATTTGGTTTTTACCTGATCGAAACAGGATAAAACACCTCTTAATGGTCCTTCTGGGTATTTTTGGCTGTCAATAACAATTTCAATTTTTGATTGTTCAGCTTCTAATTCTTTGTAAAGAGCCAATTTTGGGATGTTTGGATCAGGTCCAACGCTTAGTAGCGTCCTCGAATCATACTTACTAACCAAATTTAGCAAATGATCGATAAAAGTTTGTCCATTAATTTCAGCAAATAGCTTCGAAGATCCAAAACGAGTCGATTGACCGCCTGCAAGAATTACAAACGTTAAATCTTCATGCAACATACTTAGGTCCGTAGTCTGAAATTAAAATAAGAAATCTAAGGTTCTCTTCACGAAAGTTTGATAATGATTCTTACCAAATAAGGATTCAGTGAAATATGAGGAGAAAGAACTCCTTGAGGGTATGCGAAATTGTTATAACTGGTGCGAGAAGGATTTTGACGGAACGATTGAAATGGTTAGCTCTGCGCGAGATCGTGAGCCAGAAGAGGTTAAAACCACACTGAAAAGGTTGGCTAAGGATTATAGTCAATCGAAGGAATATCAGAAGCTTCGAGCTGAAATTCCAGCGGAATTTCCATTTTAGAGGTATTGTATGACATACTGTCCAGTCTGTCCAGATAAATTTCAACTGAAAAATTATTTAATTTTGGCTTCGCATTTCATCTTGCAGTCGAATAAAAGTGACTCAGATCATGTTCGATGGTTAAATCAAAACATCTCTAAGAATAAATTAGATGAGTCAGAACTTTCTTCTAAATTAACGGAATTTTTCGATTGGACAGGAAATGGGTTGCCAAAATGGATAAAACAAAAATTTGTCAAGAAGTTTTATTCTGCTACGCCACATCCCTTTGTGCTTGCACTACAACGCCCTACACGAGTGACATTGTTGGGGTATGTTTTTGAGCATCAACATTTTCTCAGGCAATGGGTACGGTCATGTTCATTTATCATTGCCAAGACTGACCAGATGGATGTCACTCTTTATGAACTTGATAACATCAATACCGAATTCATCGGGATTTCGCCAGAAATTCCATCTCACTATGAATATTTATTGCGAATGGGCGAAAGTTTAGGGGTCAACCGAGAACAAATTCTTGAAACACCGCCCCTACCAGCTACTCAAGAAGCCATTAATTTTTGGCAAAAACTCGGTGAAACCGGACACTGGCTAGAAATCATGGCTGCCATGCATTCATTAGAACTGATTGCGTACAGGAACATTAAAGACGAAGGTGCAACCCTCACCTACTTCGATCCGGATATTCTTCAAAGTCCAGATTATACTCAGGAAACCAAAGGGTTTCTTCAAGAGGGATATGAGGCTGATTTAACACATGCCGATGAAGCCCTTGCTCTAATTGAAAAATATGCAACTGGCCTAGATTTGATTGAAATGATACAAAATGCATTCTTAAAGTCAATCGAAATGTTTGACAGGTATTTGTTGGCACGATTGGAAAGGAGTAAAGATTTTGAATCCTAAATGTGTCTTATGTGATTCGGAATGGGGAAATCATTGGGAAATGATCAACGGGCAAGATCAATTCTTCTGTTGTGCCTTATGTTCGACAGAATACTTGAATTTACGAACTGAAATTATGAAAATTACGGGTCAAGACGAATTTGCTGTAAGGCTGGAAGGTACGCCCAGAGGAAGGATCTGTAATGTGACAACAGTGGATAGTAACCTTCAATTTTTTGTGAGATTTGATCATCACGGTAAATTGGCCGAATTTAGAAGTCTAAATTATTGAATGGAATTTAGTGCATCCTTGAAATCTCAAATGGTCAGACCAATAAATCAAATGATTATTGTCAATGAATGAATTTTTTAGAATATGGTCCGTTGACTCACTCAAGAAGCTTTAATAGTATTTAAAGTGAAATTTTTATGTGGAAAATCCAAAATTTGAGGAAAAAAAAATACAAGTAAAATATGGAAATATGTGCTATTATAGAACATATTCAAAAAATTCGGATTTGGTCTTCTTATTCATTCACGGATCAGGAGCTGGAAAATTTTGTTTTTCCACAAAAATATGCTGAATACAAAGATACTGGATATGCTTTTCAAAATCATTCTTGGATTGTACCCTCGCTGATTGGATATGAAAGTTCAGATGCTCCTGAAATTTTCGAAGCGTATTCTATGGAGCAATTTAGTCAAGATTTATATGATTTGTTGATACACGAAAAAGTCAAGGCGGTTGTTATACTAGGTCACTCAATGGGTGGAATGGTAGGCACATTACTTATCAAAAAATTGATAACCTACAGTAAAATCACGATCAGCGCATTCTACAATATGGAGGGTCCGTTAATTAGTGATGATATCGGTGACAAGATTGGGCGAAATTCATTCGAGTACTTTGAAAGCCAAATGAAACAAGAATTAGTTAAATTGAAACAAAAAATAGAAATTGGAGATCATCAAGCAAAAAGGGGTTATGAAATGATGACCATGAACCCAAACTTGACCATATGGTCAGTATACACTCATTTTACTAAATTATGTGACGAAAACAATTTGCTTGAGATGACAAAAGAGGTTCGAAATATCCAAGATTTTCCGATTTATTTCGTTTATGGTTTGGATAAAAACCTTGAATCTAGACTTCCTTCAAGAAAATTGGTGTTAAAATCTGATTTTGAGGTGATGGAGGTACCCGACACCGGTCATAACATGTTTATTGAGG